>JANXAX010000132.1 GCA_025062175.1 Anaerolineae bacterium
CCGACGAAGCTGCCCAGCACTATGGAAGAGTTCGAGCAGGTGGTCTATGCCATCGCCAAGCTGGGCACCGACGAGAAGGGCAACAAGATCTGGGGCTACACGACCGCCACCGACCGCTCGGAGCTGACCGCTAACTTCTTCAACGCTTGGCTGTTCAACTTCGGCGGCGACGTGTTGGACGAAAACGGCAAGGTCATCATCAACAACGAAGCCGGCGTCAAGGCGCTGACCTTCTGGAAGAAGCTGGTGGACGATGGGGTGATGCCAGCCGGGTTCTCCTTCCGCGATCAATACAACCTGATGGTCAACTATCAGACCGGTGGCTTCTCCGATGGATCCTACGCGCGCGATGTGCTGCGCATCACCAGCGGCAAGGGCAAGGAGTTCGACAAGGACTTCGCCGTGGCGCTGCACCCGACCACACTGCCCAACCCAGAGGATCCCTGCCAGCACAAGGCCATCTTCCATCACCACACCCTGGTGCTCTTCAAGCAGAGCCAGCACAAGGACATGGCGTTTGAGTTCATCAAGTTCCTGAGCACAGATCCAGAGATCACGCTCTATTACGCCCAGGGCAGCAGCCTCTTCCCGCTGTACAAGCCCGCCTTGGCCGACCCGTTCTACTCGCAGGATGCCTTCGCCAAGACCTTCCAGGATGCCTTGTGCGGCGCCAAGCTGTACGGCATCAGCAAGACCCCGCAGTACGCTCAGGCCGTGGACTTCATCGCCATCGCCGTCACCCAGGCGCTTTCCGGTGGCGACCCCAAGCAGGCGTTGGATGAAGCCGCTGCCAACCTGAAAGTGCTGTACAAGCAAATGGATTAAACCGGTCCGCTTCCAGGAGGTTGGGGGAAGCGCTCGCTCGTTTCTCCCAGCCTCCGGATAACTCCGGATTGATTGAGGAGTGCGCTTATGTCGGCCAGCAAGTCTATCCCCCTGGAGCGTTCCGCTATAACCGGCCGACGCCGGTTCGTGCTGACCAACACCCAGTTCTCCATCCTCCTATTATTGCCGGCGTTGTTGACTCTGGCGTTCACGGTCCTCTATCCCCTTTTGCGGGGCATCTATCTGAGCTTTCATTCCTACAGCCTGGTTGATCTCGCCTCTGGCGTCCAGTGGGTGGGGCTCGAGAACTTCAAAACCCTGCTGAGCAGTTCGGCCTATCGCTCCGTCTGGGGCACCACGCTGATCTTCGTCGCCGGCTCGGTGGGCGGCCAGTTTGTCGTCGGCTTCATGACGGCGCTGGTGCTCAACCAGGACCTGGCACAGCGCAACCTGTTCCGTGGACTGCTGCTGATGCCATGGATCGTGCCCACCGTCGTGGCCGCCCTGTTGTGGAAATGGATTTTCAACCAGCAGTATGGCATCTTCAACTATATCCTTCATTCATTGGGCATCATCCCTTCCTTCCAGGCGTGGATCGGCGATCCATCGTTGGCGCTCTTCTCGGTGACGCTCGCCAACGTCTGGAAGGGGTTCCCATTCCATATGATTGTGTTGCTCGCCGCGTTGCAGACCATCCCGCCGGATATCGTGGAAGCAGCCATTATCGACGGCGCCACCGCCCTGCAACGTTTTCGGTACATCGTGTTGCCCTACCTGCGGTATATCATCATGATCGACCTGCTCATCTCGATCATTTGGACCTTCCAGAGCTTCACTACCATCTGGACGATGACCGAAGGTGGCCCGGTGACGGCGACGACCACGCTGGCTATCAGCATCTACCGAACGGCATTTCAGGCGTTCGATATCGGCATGGGAGCTGCCATCGGCACCATCTGGTTGGTGGCTATGTTGATCTTCAGTGTGGTGTTCGTGCGAGTGCTGGGTGGCACGCGCGTGGAAGTGTAGGAGCGCAGGAAAGATGTTATCCCTCACCTACCGCCGCCGGTTGGTCAAAGCTCTTTCCTATCTGTACATCCTTGCGTTGCTGGTGTTGGCCCTGTTCCCGATCGCGTGGATGGTCTCGTCCTCGATCAAACCGATCGAAGACCTGTTTGTCATCCCGCCGCAGTGGATACCCGAAAACCCCACGCTGAGCACGCTTAACTCGGTCATCTACGGCGATTATGGGCGCGGCAGCCTCTTTCCCCGCTATTTTGCCAACAGTGTGATCGTCACGGTGGGGACGACGCTGTTCTGCTTGATCGTCGCGACGCTGGCGGCTTATAGCTTCTCACGCTACCCCTTCCGCGGCAGCAATGGACTGATGGTGGGCATCCTGGCCACGCAGATGTTCCCCCAGGGCATGTTGTTGATCACGTTATACCTGACCTTTCTAGCGCTGAAACTGTTGAACACCTATCCAGCGCTGATACTGGCCAACACCACCTTCGCCATTCCGTTTGCGATTTGGATCCTCAAGGGCTTCTTCGACACCGTCCCGCGTGAAATTGAGGATGCGGCGCTGATCGACGGTTGCGGTCGGTTGGGTGTGCTGATGCGGGTGGTGTTACCGATGATCGCACCTGGCCTGGTCGCCGCCGGCGTCTATACCTTCTTGATCGCTTGGGATGAGTACCTCTTCGCCGCCACCCTGACGATCAAGCCCGAAATGCGCACGCTGCCGCCGGGCATCATCCAGTCCTTCGTCGGTCAGTTCTACCTGAACTGGCCCAATGTCATGGCTGCTTCGGTATTGGTCACCATCCCGGTGACTGTGTTGTTCATCTTCTTCCAGAAACATCTGGTGCAAGGTCTGACAGCTGGTGCTATAAAGGGGTGATGGCACGATGCGCAAGGAACGCATGACTCCGCGCGAACGGGTGATGACGGCGCTCGAGCACCGCGAGCCGGACCGCGTGCCGCTCGATTTCTACGCCGTGCCTGAAGAGCTCGCCGCATTGGAGCAACATCTGGGGCTGACGCCGCAGCCCGATCCCAATTTCCCTCACTATATGGCCGCCCACGAGGCGCTGCTCGAATATTTCCACACCGATGTGCGCTTTGTGGCGCCGCGCTACATCGGCCCGGAGCTGCCCACCTTCGAGGACGGCAGTTTCATGGACGTGTGGGGCTTTCGGCGCACCGTGACCAACTACGGATTGGGCGTCTATTACGAGTTCCTCGACCCGCGCCTGGCCAACGCCACCACAGTGGAAGAAGTGGACGCCTATCCGTGGCCCGATCCGGACTGGTGGGACTATTCGGTCATCCGCCTGCAGTGCGAGCGCTATGACCGCTATGCCATCATCGCCGGCGACGATGGCAACGTGGACTTCATCAACCGCGCTTCTTTCTTGCGCGGCTACGAACAGGTGATGCTCGACATCGCCACGCGCAACGAGGTGCTCTTCCGCATCTGGGATCACCTATCTGATTTCTTCTACGAGTACGACCGGCGCATCTTAGAGGCGGGCGGCGGCCGCATCGACATTATGCACTTCGGGGATGACTATGGCAGCCAGCGCGACACGGTGATCAGCCCACAGGTGTATCGAGAACTGCTCCAACCGCGCTGGCGGCGTCACATCGAACAAGCACGCGCCTATGGTTGCAAGGTGATGCACCATTCGTGCGGCAGCACGCGCCGCCTCATACCCGACCTGATCGCGACCGGCATCGACGTGTTGGTCACCGTGCAGCCCTATGCCGGCGGGATGGACTTGCGTGAGATCAAACACCTGTACGGCGACCGCCTCGCCTTCCACGGCACGCTGGACATCCAGCAGGATCTGCGCGTCAACTCGCCGGAAAGGGTACGCGAGATCGTACGCGAGCGCATCGAGGTGATGGCGCCGGGCGGCGGTTTCATCCTGGCGCCGACGCACATTGTCCAGCCCGATGTGCCGGTGGAGAACGTCCTGGCCGCCTATGCAGCGGCATTGGAATACGGATGGTACGACTCACTGGGCAAATCGATAAAGGGATGAACGCGATGAACACGACGAGCAAGGCAAAGGTCGGACTGTTGGGGCTGATGTTGGAGCTATACGATGCCTGGCCGGAGCTGAAACCGGCGATGGCGGCATTTGCGCGCACGCTCGGCGACACCTTGAGCGCCTTCGCTGAGGTGGAGTTTCCGGGTGTGTGCAACACGCGCGAACAGGTGGAGCGCACGGTTGCTGCGTTCGAGGCAGCGGACAAAGATCTGCTGCTGGTGGTGTTACTCACCTACGCGCCCAGCCACATCGCCCTGCCCGCGCTGTTGCGGACGCGTTTGCCCATCCTGATCTTCAACACGCAGCAGCTCTACACCGTGACACCCGAAACACGTTCGATTGACACGACGCACAACCACGGCATGCACGGCGTGCAAGACCTGGCCAACGTGTTGCTGCGCGCCGGCCGTGCTTTTCACCTGGTCACCGGCCATTATCAGGACGCGCGTGCCCTTGAGGAAGTACGGCAATGGTGTGACGCCGCCCGTGTTGTTCACCAGATGCGCCAGCTGCGCATCGGTCTGCTGGGGTACGCCATGGAAGGCATGGGCGATTTCGGCCTGGACGAGACCGCCTTTCTCGCCCAGCTCGGCGTCGAAGTGCGCCATCTCGCGATGCAGGATTTGGCCGCGCGTGCCGCTGCCGCGCCGGCCGAGGTGCTCGCCGCGCAGATGGCCGAGGACCGCGCCCGCTTCCATTTCGCACCCGAGGTCACCGCGGCGGAACACACCGCCAGCGCGCGTCTGGAGTGGGCACTGCGCGAGACATTGCGCGAGCGTGGGTTGCATGGCTTTGCTTCCCACTTTCTGGCCATCAGCCAGGAAGGCCAGTTGGAGACGCTCCCCTTCCTGGCCGCGTCCAAGCTCTTGGCCGAGGGATACGGCTTCGGCGGGGAGGGCGATGTCACCAGCGCAGCGGCGGTGTGCATGCTGCAGGCGCTTGCCGGACAGGCGAGCTTCACCGAGATGTTCACCATGGATTTTGCCCACAACGCCATCCTGATGATGCACATGGGCGAGAGCAATTGGCGCATGGCGCGTCCGGATGCGCCAATCTATGCGCTGCGCAGCACGCTGGGCGACATCATGCGCGTGCCGGTCGCGCCGGTGGTGTTGGCCTTCGGCCTGGCGCCGGGCGACGCCACGTTGGTCAGCCTTACCACCACTTCTGGCGGCCGATTGAAGCTTATTGTCACCGAAGGCCAGGTGCTCGACTTTCCCTATGTCCCCGACCTGGCGCGGCCGCATTGCAAGTTCGCGCCGCAGGGCGACCTGTGCGCGTTCCTCACCCGCTTCAGCCAGGAAGGTGGTTCGCATCACCAAGCTTTGGCGTATGGCCACTGGGCCGGCACGGTGGAGAAGATCGCCGCACTTCTGGGTATCCCCTGCGCACGGGTATAGTAAGCCATAGCGCGCTGAGCGGCCGGCAGCGCTTGCTGCGCGTCCCCAATTTTCTCTATGAAAATATGAACAGCCAATAGGCTTTTTTGAAACTCTCACGTGCGCTGACTTGCCCAAAAGAGAGATCGTTGATAGAATTTTAGAAAAAACTGCCGAAGAAGGAGGAGGCAAAGATGATTTCCCAAAAAGGCTTGCTTGCGGGTGCAATGGCTTTGCTCATGCTGATCTTGTTGATCGCTCCAGCCACTCCAGCAGGGGCTCAGGCACCGGTTAAGCTGAATGTGTGGTCATCCCCGGATAACGCCGACGCGCTGACCGAATTGGCAAGGCTCTTCATGGAGAAAAACCCCAACGTCACAATCGAGGTCTCCCCTATCTCTTGGGAGGTGCTCTATCCCCAAATTCTGGCCGACATCCGCGCCAAGACCGGAGCCTTTGATGTCACCACCTGGGATCTGATGACGGCCGGCTCCATCGCCGAAGGAATGCTCGACCTGACCAAGTTCGGCGAGGAGCACCCCGACCTGGTTGACCCGAACTTTGATGTCAAAGACTTCATCCCGACTGCCTGGCACATCTACGGCATGTGGCAGGATAAGAACATCGGCTATCCTTTCTACGGGGCGACCATGTTCCTCTTCTATCGCAAAGATTACTTCGAGGACGCAGCCCTGAAAGCCGCCTTCAAGGAGAAATATGGTCGGGAACTGGCGCCTCCAGTCACCTGGGAAGAGGCCTTGGAAGTGGCCAAGTTCTTCACCAAATCAGAAAATCCCGCCTCTCCCACGGAATACGGCATCACCCTGATGTTCCCGCGCACCCACACCCTCTTCTACATGTATATCAACTGGTTCGCCCCGCTGCGCCGGAGCGAAGAGGGGATCAAGAAGTTCGGCGAAGTCAACCTGGACTGGGGAGATCTCTTCACCGCCGATCGCAAACCCGCTTTCAACAGCCCCGAAGGAGTCAAAGCCCTGGAAATGATGGAAGCGCTGATGAAGTACAGCCCTGACCCCTTAGGTTCAGATTACGGTGAGACCTTCGAGGCCTTTGGCAAGGGCTTGGCGGCGATGATCCCCTCCTGGACGGCCACGCTGGCCGGCTGGGCGGAGTTTCCCGAAGTCTCACCGGTCAAAGAGAAAGTGGGCGTGGCGATTATTCCGGGTGGCCATCCGGTGAGTGGCGGATGGGGGCTGGGCATTAACGCTGCCAGCAAGCATAAAGAGGAGGCCTTCCGCTTCGTCCAGTTCGCTACCAGCAAGGAGGGCGACAAGCTCCAGTGGATGAAGTACCGCGTCGGCCCGACCCGCTACTCGGTGTTGCAGGATCCGGAGGTGCTAGCCGATTCCCCCTGGCTGGGAGAGGTCTACGCCAAATCGCTGGAAAATGCGTCGCACAGACCGCGTATCCCGGAAGAGCCCAAGCTGGAGGATCTGATGGTCGGCACGCTGTCCGAGATCCTTATGGGGAAAAAGCCGGATAAAGCTGCCGCCCTGGAGGAACTGGCCGCCGAGTGGGAGAAGATCCTGGCTGGAAAATAACGCGACGAAGGGAGGGCTGCGGGAGTTTTTCCCCTGCAGCCCTCCCAGTTATGAATTGGGTGAGCGAACACATCGAGGTATGCATTTACAATCCCGAATAGCTGCCATCATCCTCATCCTTCCCCTCGTACTCATATTGGCGAGCCTGACGATCTATCCCTTCCTGAACATGGTTTATATGTCCTTCCACAACTACGACCTGGCCAAGGGGGGAGATCCAAAGTTCATCGGGCTGGGCAATTACCTTGCCATTTTCCAAGACCGGCTGGCTGTCTCTTCGGTGGAGTTCACCG
>JANXAX010000133.1 GCA_025062175.1 Anaerolineae bacterium
CAATAACCCGCTCGCGTGAATTTATTGCTTAGACCCGTTTTACCTGACGCCCCAGCACACGCGCGAGGCCGTCGGTAAACATATTGAGGCTGATCACTAAACCGGACAAGGCCAATGCCGGCGCCAACACTGTGTATGGCGCCGCGACCAGGTTGGCGCGGTTCTCGCTGATCATCAGCCCCCATTCCGGCGTCGGCGGCCGCACGCCCAAGCCTAAGAAGCCCAAAGATCCGATCAAGATTGGCGCATATCCGGCACGCACCCCAAACTCCACCAACAGTACACCGGTGGCATTAGGTAACAATTCCCGCCACACGATCGACCAGGCGGATTCGCCGCGCGCACGCGCCACCATGACGTAGTCGCGCGTCACCAGGTCGATGGCTACAGAGCGTGCCATGCGCCCTGTGCGGGGTAGGTAGACCAATGCCACCACCCCGATGAGCAACAGCTCGCTCCCGGATGCTTCCAACCCGACCGCCATGATCACTAGCAGGGCGAAGACCAACACCGGGATGCTGATCAGCACCTCAAACAGGCGCATCATCACCTCATCAAACCAGCCGCCGATGAAGCCACTCAGCAAGCCGAGAAAACCGCCCACGATGACGGCGATTGCCGTGCTGGTAAGCGCCATAAAGAGCTCATGTCTGGCGCCGTGCACCACCCGGCTGAAGAGATCCCGTCCCATCTGATCCGTGCCCAGCAAATTCTTCGGGTTGGGCGCGGCGAACGGCTTGCCTGTCCCCACACGATCGTAAGGATAGGGTGCCCAGAGAGGGCCTGTGATCGCTACGAGCACATAGATGGCCAATAGAACGCTGCCCAGCAGCAACGTCCACGGAAGGTGGCGCACCCGCCCCAGACTTTTGCTCAGACCGGTGAGTGCAAAGGGTTTGCGTGCGATGACAAAATCGGTCATTTCGCCGTCCTCAAACGCGGGTTGAGCAGGATCGTCATCACATCAGCGAACAGGTTTGCTACAATGTACACCGCGGATATGATCAACGCACACGCTTCGACCACCGGCGCGTCGCGCAGAAAGACCGAGTCGATCAACTGCGTGCCGATTCCGGGAAAGGCGAACACCTTTTCCACCACCACCACACCCCCAATAAGATAAGCCAGGTTGAGCGCCGTGACGTTCAACGCGGGCACTAACGCATTGGGCAGCGCGTGGCGCAGCACTACTAGATACATTGGCACGCCTTTCAAGATCGCCATGCGCACGTAGTCCGATTCCAGCACTTCAATCAGGTTATCGCGTAACATCCGGATGGCATACACGGCCATGGCGATGGCCAACGTCACGGCCGGCAGCGTCATCATCTGCACGGCTTCCCCGAAACTGCGCGCCACATTGATGGCTACGACCACAGGAAAGGCTCCCAACACAACTCCGAAGATGAAGGCGAGCAGAGTGCCCATGACGAATTCCGGTATAGAAAGCCCGATCAGGGTCAAGCTCGATAAAACCGTGTCTAAGACGCCCTCACGAAAGACGGCGCTGAGGGAACCCAATATGATAGAAAAGGGGATGTAGAGGATAAAAGCGTACAATGCCAGCAGTAACGTGTTGCGCAATTTGGGAAGCACCACCTCGCCGACGTTGAATTCGCTCACGAGTGAGTCGCCGAAGTCGCCTCGCACCACGCCGGAGAGCCATTCGCCGTAGCGCACCAACATCGGTCGATCGAGACCGCGCATACGGCGGAACTCTGCCTTCATCTCCTCGGTGGCGTAACGCCCCAGAACACGCGCTGCGATGTCTCCAGGCAGGATCTCGATGGCGGTGAAGATGATAAACGAAACAGCAAACAGTGTGATCAACGCCCACAGGACGCGCAAAAACAATATTCTGAGAACAACCATCCGTCTCAATCACCTGTGGTGTAATTGAGAAGGATCGGACTGCCCAAAATGAAAGGCAGTCCGATCCTGGCATGCAGTTCCCGAGGTTAGCGTTTGCAGGTGACGCGCCGCACGTCGAAGCGGGAGATCTCAATGTCCGGCACATAGCCGGTGCAGTTCGAGCGCGCTGCTGCCACGGTGAAGAACTTGCCCTCGAAGATGTCGCCGCCCTCCTCGGTGATCCAGCGCATCGCCTTGCGATAAAGCGCCAAGCGCTCATCCGGGTCCAGGGTGCGGCTGGCCTTCAGCAGCAGCTCGTCGTATTCCGGCTTGCACCAGTGAGTCTCATTATACAAAGAGGCGCAGGAATGGCTGATGGACAAGCCGCTAAACGGCGGACGTTGCACGTGCGCTGACATCATGAAGGGCACCTTGAGCCAGACATTGTCCCAGTACTCCTGCACCGGGCTGGTGATGATCTGGAAGTCGATGCCCACCTCTTTGGCACCCTGCTGCAACAGCTGGGCGAAGCAGGTGAAACCGGGGAATTGCTCGCTCACATAGAACTCCACCTTGAGCGGATTGTCCGGCCCGTAACCCGCTTCGGCCAGCAGCTTGCGCGCCGTCTCATAATCGGGGCCAATAGGCACCTCTTCCTCAGGCCGCCAGGCAAACGGCAGCTGCGGATTGATGGGGTTGTCATCGCCGATGACACCGTAGCCCAGCCAGCAGACATCCACCACCTCGCGCTTGCTGTAGATCATCTTAAACACCTGGCGGATGCGGTTGTCATCGAAGGGGGGTGTGTCCACCCACATGATGCCCAGCATCGAGGTCGAAGGCCCGCTCTTGAGCAGCGTCACGTTGGGATCGTTCTCCAGTTCGGCGATGTTGGCGAAGTCAATGATCTGCACGAAATCCATCTCACCTGACTTGATCGCCTGGACACGTGTCGCGGCCTCGACGATCGGATAGAGATGGATCTCATCCGCAAGCGGCAGGCCTTCCTCCCAATAGTCCTTGAACTTGACGAAACGGTGCGGTGAATCGACTGGTTTGAAGTCCACCGGGATGAAGGGGCCAGTGCCGTTGCCAGAGGTGTGCAAATCGGCGAACTTCGCTCCGGCTGGCACGATCCAGGTGTTCTTGATGGAGATCATCAACGGCAGCTCAGCAGCGGGTGCATCCAACTTGAACTTCACCACGTATCGGTCGGCCGCGATGATCCCATCATAGTTCAGGAAGGCCAGCTGGGCAGCGCCTTCTGAACCGGCCACGGTGTCGTCACCCGCCCGCTTAGGATCGAGCAATCGTTTGAACGTGTACACCACGTCTTCTGAGGTCAGCTCGTGCCCGTCGTGGAACTTCACCCCTTTGCGCAGGTAGAACGTCCATTCAGTGGCGTCCTCGTTGGACTCCCATCGTTCCGCCAGCTCCGGGATCACCTCAAATTCGTCGGTCAGGTCGGTCAGGCGGTTGTAGGACATATTGACCATGACGTGGTTCTCGCCTGACGGCTGGTTAATGGGATCCATCGAGTTAGCCTCGCCGCCGGGGTCGGTGTAGGCGAACTTGATGATGAGCGGTTCGGCCGCCTTCACCTCGGCCGGCAGTGCCCCGACACCCCACGGACGGGCACCCACGACCGTGGTGACCAGCCCCAACAATGCCAGAAATGTAACAAACAGCAGCTTCTTGCGTGACATTCTACATTCCCCCTTTCCTTCGCTGGAAAAGTTCCCACTTGGTCCTCAATATCGCTCAACATCGCGTGGACAAAGGTGCTCTTCTGCTGTTCCTTCTCTCCCTCCTTTCTATACGCCGCTCATCATCAACCGCTGACGCATCTGGCGTGCTCTGGATGCATCAGCCCGCAAACCCCTTGTTCAGGGGGCCCCCCCACCAAAGATGATGCCCAAGAGTGCCCCTCACAGGGATGAGACGACTGGGGCACCCATCGGGCCGTCATGCCCTCCTGAAGCGATCCGCCCATATGTCGTGCTGGCGCAGTTCCTCGATCGGGATATGGCAGCGCAACATATGACTACGGCTGAGCGTTTGCCAGGGTGGCGGTTCGTCATGGCAATGCGCCGGGTCTCTCCACGGACAGCGCAAAGCGAACGGACACGCTGGCTTCTCCTCGCTGACAATCAGGCCGATATCCTTGCGTGCCTCAGGCATTACCTGGTCTGGGTCGGCCTCGGGAACGGCGCTGAGCAACAAATAGGTGTAAGGGTGGAAGGGTGGTGTGAACACCTCCTCAGTGGTGCCCACTTCGCACAGACAACCCCAATAGAGCACTCCGACTCGGTGCGCCAGGGAACGCACCACGGCCAGGTCGTGCGAGATGAAGAGATAGGCGAGGTTGCGCTTCGCCTGCAGGTCGGCAAGCAGCTCGATGATGTTTGCCTGGACCGAGACGTCCAGCGCGGAGAGCACTTCATCACACAACATCAGTTTCGGTTCGGCAGCCAGCGCGCGTGCAATCGCCACACGTTGCCGCTCCCCACCACTGAGCTCGTCCGGATAGCGGTTATAGTAACTGCGATCTAACCGCACGTCCTCTAGCAGCGCTTCCACACGCTGGCGCAGTGCAGCGCCTGAAAGCCCGAAGAACACCTGCAGCGGTCGACCGATGATGTGGGAGATACGCTGGCGCGGGTTGAGCGACGCATCCGGATTCTGAAAGACCAGCTGCAGCGCGCGCAGCAGGTCACGCGCACGTTTGTCGACGGGAATGGTCAGGTCGTACTTCCCATCGAAGCGCAGCTCACCGGTCACATAAGGGATAAAACCGTTCAGCGCCCGGGCAATGGTGCTCTTACCGCTGCCCGACTCGCCCACCAGGGCAAAGGTCTCGCCCGGCTGGATGTCAAAGGAGACGCCATCGACCACCACCCGCGGCAAAGGGCGAGCGAATGGACGACGATGTTCGAGGGTGTATGCAGCACGCAAGTTATCAACTTTCAGCAAGATCTCGCCCGCTTTGCAACCTGCTGTCTCACACTTCTGAAAAACGGCACTCTGAGTCTCCGCGATGCGTTGAGCAAAGGAAGGGATCTCCTGCCAACGCCAACAAGCGACGGCATGTTGATCGCTCACCTGGGTGAGATGTTGTTTTTCGGCGAAGCAACGCTCCTGGGCAAAATCGCAACGAGGGGCAAACGGACAGCCCGCCGGGAGCTCGCCACGCTTGAGCAATCCCTTGAGCAACAGCGAACGCACCTGTTTGGGAGCCGTAATGCGCGGCACCGAGGCGATCAACCCCTGGGTGTAAGGATGCAAGGGTTGTTTGAAAATCACGTGTCGCGGGGCGACCTCGACGAGTTGACCGGCGTACATCACCCCGATGCGGGTGCAGATCTGTGCCACCACACCTAGATTGTGCGTCACATACAACATGGCCAGCCCATAACTCCCCTGCAGATCCATTAACAGGTCGAGGATCTGGGCTTGGGTAGTGACATCCAAGCCGGTCGTCGGTTCGTCCAGCACAATCAGCTGCGGGTCGCAGGCGAGCGCCATGGCGATGATGACGCGCTGCTGCTGACCGCCGCTGAGCTGATGGGGATAGCGTTTGTAGATGACGGGTGGATTGGGCAGGCCCACGCGAGCGAGCAGGTCAAGGGTGCGCTCACGCGCCTCGCGAACCGTCTTGCTGTAGCGGTGCACCATCAGCACCTCGACGATCTGGTCGCCGACGTGAATGCCGGGGCTGAGCGCCGTGGTGGGATTCTGGGGCACCAAGCTGATCTGACGCCCGCGGATGCGCTGTAGGGCACGGTTCGAGAGGCGCAGCAGATCCTGGCCGGCGAAGAGGACCTGTCCAGAACGGTAGCGCGCACCGCGAGGGCGATATCCCAGCAGCGCATTCGCCGTCGTGGACTTGCCGCAGCCCGACTCACCCACCAATCCCAGCGTCTCGGCTGGGTTGATGTGCAGGTGAAGACCTTCTATAACCGGATTCCAACGTTCCCCTTGCCAGTATTCGACCGTCAAATCGCGAATTTCGATCAGTGGGTTGTCGGGTTGCCTTACATCCACTATCCGTCACACCTCCCCGAACTGCCGGAAGGGCACGTTCACCAGCTGGCACCACTCGCGCACTTCGCGCGCTACATGGCCTACCACGACGGCGTAGTGGTGGCCGAAGCCGGCATTACCCCATTCTTCCAGAGCGGCACCCAGGTCGAAGGGAAAGACCACCTTCGCCGCTGAGCCGGGGAATTCCAGCTGGTACGGCACCGATTCACCCTCCATAACGGCGATGCGCAGCGTCCCGCGCCGTCCCACCAGATTGGTCAAAGTGACCGGAGCCGCCTTCATCGTCGCCTGGATGACCGGGCCGTAGGCGCCCGGGCCAATGTGCTCCGGGATGGGGAGCAACCCCAACTTCTCGGGCTGAGCTGCCAGTCGGCGCGGCAGATTGCCACAGTGGTGCAGAATGCCGCTGTTATCTTCAAAGTTGATGCGAATGAAGTCAGAATGGAAGGTGGGCTCTCCGGAGAGCAATTGCATCGCGGCCATCATCACCGCGCCAGGAATGTCGCTCTCGCACGAGGCCGCGATGCCCATATCGTTGGCGATGCTCTTGCCCAGGCACGGGCCACCCAAGTGGTCATGGAAACATTCTACGGAAAAGGCCTGGAGATTTTCTTCGGCAATGATGCGCTGCAATGCCAGATGGCTGCGCACGCCGTATAGAATCACCTCACGCGGTGTGGAGCCGGGGTCAAATCCGGGCGCCAAGGCTTGCCAGGCTGCCTCTACCTCCGCGGCCGGGATTGCCTCCACGGTGCGTTGATAGCGCGTCAGACCCACGTTCACGATTTGGATGCCGAATGTCTCGCGCAGAGCCAGCTCATCGAACATCACATCGGACATGCCCTCAGCACGAAAACCCATCAAGCCGATGCGCATCCCTTTCATCCGTTGTTTTAAGGCAGCGGCGCGTGCATAGAGCAGCAACTTATCCCAGCTCGCCCGTGCGCGCAGGTAGCCAACGATAAACCGATAGGGCATGCCCAGTTCCTTGAAAGGCACCAGCGCCTGTTGCAGGCCTACCAACGCTCCCCACGCCTCGTGGTCAGCCAATCCCCACAGGACTGCGGGCAAACCTATCGCTTCGGCCAGAAGAGGGATAATGTGATCCAGCGTGAAATTGCCCGGGATGATGCAGATCGCGTCCAGCTGTTGATTGGCAAAATAACGCGCTA
>JANXAX010000134.1 GCA_025062175.1 Anaerolineae bacterium
CTTGTAGCTCACAGGTGATGCCGCGCAGCAGACAACGATTCAGCGTGATCGGCCCTTCCACCGCCTCCAGGATGTCAAGCAAAGTGATCTCCTCCGGGCTGCGCGTCAGTGAGACGCCGCCTCCCATTCCACGCGAGGTGGTCACCAGCCCAGCGTGGACCAGCTGGGCAATCACCTTGGTCAGGAAGGGCAGCGGGACACGTTGTGCCTTGGAGATGGTAGCGCTGGACACGCGCGTGTCAGGTGGCACGCTGCCTAAATGGATCATGGCCCGCACAGCATAATCCGCTTGACGTGTGATTTCCATAAGCATACTCCCCCCGTATCAGCACGTTATAGTGGGCAACCCGACAGGATGTGAGCAGTTTTCCTGCCGCATGCCCAGGGTCGTCCGAAGCGTGGACTAATGTGATACATGATACTATTTTAGCAAAAGTACCGTTTTCATGCAATTTCCACAATGCCGCGACTGCCGTCCACGCGCAGACGTTGGCCGGTGCGGAAGATTTTGGTGGCGCGTTCGATGCGTAAGACGGCGGGGATGCCGTATTCGCGTGCCACGACCGCGCCATGGGAGAGCAGCCCTCCCTCCTCGATCACAATACCGGCTGCCAGGTTAAAGAGGGGTGTCCAACTGGGGTTGGTGTAACGGGCCACTAAGATTTCACCGCGGCGCAACGCTCGTGCCTCATCCAGGGACTCGACAACGCGTGCTGGCCCCTCGGCGATTCCACTGCTGCACGGGATGCCGACGAAGCTCTTCTGCACCGGCGGGATCAGGAAGAAGGGTATCGAACGCACTGCCGCGCCACGCCCGATGACGCACGGAGGTTCAAAATTGCGGTAACATTCTTTGAGCAACCGATAGTCTGCGATTTGAGCGCGCAGTTCCTCGGCGCTGCTGCGACCGTCCAACATAGCTGCGATGGACGGCCAGCGCAGCAAGAAGATGTCCTGGGCATCTTCCAGGATGCCGGCAACAGCCCAGCGCCGGCCCAGCTCCTTGAAAAATCGTCGACACTGATAGAAGGCCCGCGCCGCGATCACGCGCGTTTCCTCACGCCACCAGATGTAACGCCGCACCAGGCGTAGATGGTTGACGAACGACCGGCGACCGAACCACCACAGCTTCCGCCAGCCACGCGACAGGATCTTGAGCGCGCGCCGCTCCGCCATACGCCGAATCTGACGCTGCTGCTCCACCCGCCGTGCCGGGTCGACCGACTCCTCGGCCTGGGCATAGGCCTGCAACGTAGCCAGGACAAAGCTGGGGTCTTCATCCCAGCGCGGCTGGATCAAATCTTCGTCGACCGCAGCCATATAACGGTAACGCCGGATGTACTCTGTGATGCGCTGCCAGAAGCGGCGACCTTGGGGTGTGACCTCCAGGCGTGCCTGCATATCCGACGGGTCACCCTGGATGATGGCGGCAGCGATGACCGGGTCAGAGAGGCCCGCACGTGCCAGCTGCCACAGCTCAAACGAGGGCTGGGCAGTACGCACGTCGCTCATGCCGGTGATCAAGTCGCCCTCGGCGATCTGTTCATCCGCAGGCAAGAGTGCGTTGAGTTGCCGCACCAGCGGCTCGAACTCCTCCTGTGCCTGGCCGGAGAGCAGACTGACGCGGATCGCCACGTTGTTCGCCTGCCAGTGCAACTCGACCACGCGGCGACAGTAGTCGGCCAGCTCAGCATCCGAGAGCGCAGCCGGGTCGACCGCGTCCAGCGCCGGTTCGAGCTCGTTGAGGAAATGATCGCGGTAATCGCGTCCCTCGCGCCAGACGCGCTTGTACATGCGACGCAGGGCAAGGAGGACGGGCAGGGCGCGCAACACCGTCGTGGGCGTCCAAGGGGTGACCATGCCATCGCCCTCGTAGGTGGGGTCGATACCAGCGGTCCGGTCGAAAAGGCGTTCTTTAAAGCCGGGCAGACGCGCTGCCAGCTGCTTGGCCACCCCGACGTTCCAATAGGCGCGCCCGAAGAAGGGACGCCCCCACACGGTGCCAGGCGGCACCTCGCCCAGCTTGATTTCGCGGAAGAACTGACTCAGGCTGCGACCGTAGTCATGTTCCAGGCTGAGCGAGAGCGCCAGCGGACAGGCGAAGCCGGGCAACACCTCGCGAAAATTGCCTGAGGTCCACTGGCCCAACGCAGGATCGAAGCTGAACGAGGTCAGCGGACGTGTCTGCAACAGGATGAAGCGCCCACCTGCCCATGCCCACTCGATATCCTGGGGATAGCCGTAGAGTGCTTGCACGCGCCGTCCCAACGCCGCCAGCTCGAGTACCTGCGCATCGCTGAGCACCGGTTGCTCTTGCTGCTGGGGGTCAAGTGGCCGTTCGCACGTGCCACCGTTTGCATCGGCCACTAACATAATCGACTGACAGGTCAGGTCACGGCGCACCACTTCGCGGCGGCGCACGTTCACTATATAGCGCTGGGGGGTAACGCGCCCCGAGACGACCGTCTCACCTAGTCCCCATGCCGCCTCGATGACCATCTCTTCCTCATTGCCGCTGAGGGGGTTGAGCGTGAAGAGAACGCCGGCGGCGAGGGCATCCGCCTGAAGTTGCACAATCACTCCCATCTGGGCACGCCGCGGGTCGATGCCCTGTTCGCGCATATACGCCAACGCGCGTTCACTCCAAATGCCCGCCCAGCATGCGCGCACCCGTTCCAAGACAGCCTCGGCGCCGCAGACGTTCAGGAAGGTATCGTACTGGCCGGCGAAGGAAGCTGCTACTTGATCTTCAAAGGTAGCCGAGGAGCGCACAGCGACCAGAGGAGTATTGCCTAGCTGCGCATAGGCGCTCAGGATGGCAGCCTGTACCTCCGCTGGCATCGCCGCCTGCTCGCATGCGGCACGATATGCCTGCAAACGTGCTGTGTCTTCCCAAGGGAACTCCTCGTCCGCGGGTAGCAAGGCATCCAGGCCATTGACATAGACGTGTGCCTGATAGGCCGTTGTAGTGACGCAGAAGCCGGGCAACACTGGCAGACCCGCATGGGCCAGCTGTGCCAGGCGCAGCGCCTTGCTGCCCACGTAGCTGCCATCCGCTTCACCCACCTCTTCCAACGAGAGCACATAACGCACCGGTGCAGAAGCCACCTGTTCCATTGCCACATTGACATTGCGTGCGCTCGGCGCGACGGCAACCGAGCGCAATGTCGCATCTGATACTGCGCCGAAGGAGCCTTCAACAGATTGCCCTCTTGCTTGCACCATCGTCACATCCCCAATGCATCGCTCAGCGCCGAGACCATCTCTAGCATCTCCGGGTGCGCTTCTAAGAATGTCAATGCACGGTCCAAAGCCTCTAGTACGAAGTCTACCTCGGCAGGTTGGATGATCAACGGTGGCATCAACTGTAATGTGCTGGGACGATGGTCGGCAAAGACAGCAAGCACGCCATTCTGGGCCAACAACGGGCTGAGCGCCATACCCATGCGCGCATCCACCATTTCCAAGCCCATCATCAGGCCGCGGCGGCGCCAGGTGGCGATAATGGCGTGGCGCGTCTGCAGGTCGCGGAAACCTGCCTCAAAGCGCTCGCCCATTGCTTGGACATGTTCCATGAAGCCAGGCTCGGTGATCTGATCGAACATCGCGAGCGCCGCGACGCAACCTAATGCCGCCCCGCCAAAACTGGAGAGGTGAATGAAAGGATGCTGTTGGAAGAAACGATCCAAATGCGGGCGATGGCATGTCGCCGACATGGGATAGATGCCACCGGAAAGTCCCTTACCGATCACCAAGATGTCGGGCACCACATTCCACTCATCGATCGCCCACATACGGCCAGTGCGACCCAGGCCGGCCTGCACCTCATCGAGAATCAGCTGCGCGCCCCATTGGTCGCACAACTGACGCACACGCGGGTAGTAGTCGTCTGGTGGTATAAGGATACCGCCAGTAGCAGGGATAGTTTCCATGATGACAGCAGCGGTTTGCTCGTTGATCGCTGCAGCGAGGGCATCGGCATCGCCGAAGGGCACCTTAGTGAAGCCAGGTGGCATCGGGCCGAACTTGCCACGGAAGCTATCCTCGCCAGTGGCCAGCGCGAAGCCAGTGTGACCATGGTAGCCTTTGTGCACCGAGATGATGCCAGGCCGGCCGGTGTAAGCACGTGCCAGCTTGATGGCTACGTCGATCGCCTCGGCACCGCCTGGGGAGAAAGTGGAATACTGGATATCGCCAGGTGTCAGCGCGGCAAGACGCTTGCCCAAAGCGGCACGCATTTCGTCCAGAAGCATATGGTCGCCCACGTCGATCTCATCAAGGGCAGCTTTGACCGCTTGCACCACGCGTGGCGGGCAATGCCCTAAGTTGAACACGCCACCAGAACAGCGACAGTTGAGCAGCTTGCGGCTGCCGTCCACATCCCACAACCACACGCCCTCACGACGACCCGGGATGAAATCAAGCCCCACCATCTTGAAGACCGCCACGCGCCCTGGATTGACGTAGCGCGCGTAATCCTCTAAGATGGCCGCTTTGGGTTGCTGACCAATGAACATGGTGCCAACACAGCCTCCACGTTGGAAATTCCAGTGAGGATTCTAAGTATACCATTAGAAGCAGGAAATGTCACAGAGAAGGAGTACGTGCGCAGGATGATCCCAATAGAGCGAGTAGCAGCAATTCAGAATAACAACGATTATCCAAGCTATGAGCATCAGGGAGTGGTTGAGATCGCTTGTTCACATGTAAGCTTTGCGTGAATCCCCCCTGAAGTAAATGATGCCCATTTAAACATCGATTTTGCTACGCTGCGCCAGTTCCTGTTCCAGTCGCTCCAGTGCAGCGCGTGCTGCAGCTTGTGCAGCGCGTTGCTTGCTGCTCCCCTTACCCACTCCGTACATGCGCTCTCCAATGATAGCAGCGACGGTGAACACCCGGGCATGATCAGGTCCTTCCTCAGCTAGGGTACGGTAAGTCGGGGTGATTTGGAGATAGCGCTGGCTGAGCTCCTGGAGATAACTTTTGGCATCCTTATCCGCCTCGCTGTTGATGATCTGCTCTAAGGCAGGCGCAATCAGAGGTGCTAGATAGTCGCGCGCTGCTTCCAGCCCCTGATCCAGACACAAGGCCCCGATCAACGCCTCGAAACAATCGCACAAGACGGCCGGGCGTTCTCGTCCACCCGATTCTTCCTCGCCGCGTCCCAGCCGGATGAAACAGGACAGGCCGATCTGTTGTGCCAGACGTGCCAAAGTCTCCGTGCGCACCAGCGCCGCGCGCAGACGGGTCAGTTCTCCCTCACGCATCTCGGGGAAGTGGTGATACAGATACTCCGCCGTGACATAGTCCAACACGGCATCGCCGAGGAATTCCAGTCGTTGGTTGTCCTCCAGCACAAAGTCCGGGTTTTCATTGATGTAGGAGCGATGGGTCAAAGCGCGAATCAGCAAGGTACGATCGTGGAACTTTAAGCCCAATGCCGCTTCGATCTGATCAAGGTCACGCATCAGCTGCCTCCCGTGGCGAGGAGTGCCGCACAGCGGTCTTGGATGCGCGTCACAATCGCTTCTGTATCCGCAGTGAAGCGCACAAAATCGAGTCGGTCGGTGTCAATCGTGAGCACAGGGCATCGCGTAAAGGTGGCGACCCAGCGCTCGTACAATGCGTTTAGTTGTTCCAAATAGCTGGAAGAGATGTGACGTTCATAGTCCCGTCCGCGCCATGCGATGCGTTGCAACAGCACCGGCACCGAGGCCTTCAGGTGGACGAGCAAGTGTGGCGGCGGCAACAGTTGCGACAACACTTCGTACAGGGCGACATAGGTGGCATAATCGCGCCTGTCCATGTGGCCTTGTTCGCACAAATTGCGCGCAAAAACCTCGGCGTCTTCATAGATAGTGCGGTCTTGCACAACCGGATGGGGACTGTGCACGATCTCTCGGTGATGGCGTGCACGCCACGTCAAGAAGAAGATTTGCGAATGGAAGCTCCAACGCCGCATATCCACATAGAAATCGGCCAGATAAGGGTTCTCGGCCGCCGCCTCGTAGAGAGGTTGCCAGTTCAGCCGCTGTGACAACAGAGCGGTCAGGCTGCTTTTACCCACTCCGATGTTACCCGCAATGGCAACGAAACAATTGCTCATCAAACGTTCTAGTGGGGCCTCAGTATCTCTTTACCATCCTGCGGCATGTCTTGCCAATGTCAAGCCCTCTCGGCTCTCCAGGAAGTGGAACATCATTGTCCATATTCGGTGGCATAACGCTGGCGCAGTTTGCGCACCAGCTCGTCGGGGATGACCTCCGGTTCGCCTAATTGCTTGGCAATCCACACAGTGTGCGCAACGTCTTCGACCATCACCGCCGCCTTGACGGCGGCCTCCGGGGTCGGCCCGACGGTGAAGACCCCGTGATTCCTGAGCAGGACCGCAGGCGATGAGCCAATTGTCTCCACCACAACGCGGCCGATCTCCTCACCGCCAATGAGGGCAAAACCGCCACATGGGATAGGGCCGCCGAACTCATCGGCGATGGCGGTCAGATAGACCGGAATCGGTTGACCCACCGCGGCGAAAGCTGTGGCATAGGGCGAGTGGGTATGCACGATCCCAAACACATCTGGTCGGTGGCGGTAGATGTAGAGGTGCGAGGCTGTGTCGGAAGAGTATTTCAGATTGCCCTCGATCACCTTCCCATCCAGGTCTACGACAACCATATGCTCCGGGCGTAGGTCTTCGTAGCGTACGCCGCTGGGCTTGATCACAACGTAACCGGTCTCTGGATCGCGCCCGCTCACATTGCCACTAGTCCAGGTCACCAAGCGATATTTGGGCAGCTCTAAATGCAAACGCCAGATCTCTTCACGCAATTGTTCCAGCATTGTGCTCTCACTCCTTCTCTCTGAATCACCCGAGGAGAAGCGTGCCGGACACCTCACGGGTTTAACCGGCACGCACGGCCTCGATGAAAGCCACCATATTCTCCACCGGAACGTCGGAGGGGATGTGATGCGAGGGAGCGATGATAAAACCACCACCTCGCCCGATCTCGTCCATCAGGCGCCGTGCTTCATCACGGATCTGCTGAG
>JANXAX010000135.1 GCA_025062175.1 Anaerolineae bacterium
GCTGGGGGTGACCGGGGTGAGCGTCTTCTCCCTAGGTGCCACATTCAATTATTTGGTCTCGTTGTTCCACAAACGCCCGGTGCGGCGTGGATTGCTCGGCCGGCCGCTTTTCAATTCCAGCCTGGATCACCACTTCGGCTGGTTGGGACTGCTGGCGATGGCAGTCGGGATGTTGCTGGCGGCGGCCTGCATGGTATTGGGCGGTCACGGCTGGCCGGTATCGCGCTTGTGGTTGTACTTGCTGGGCAGCGCGATGTTCTTCTTAATCGGTGTCCAGCTGGTGATCTCCTGGATCATCATGCGGGTGCTCGAAGAACTTAACCAACGCGAAGCACGCCGGAATGAGGATCTAGGAACGTTGCCCTTCGCTGCAGAGCACGTCGAGAGCGCGAGGACAGTTATATGAGCGATTCTGAGGCTCGGCAGCATCCAGGACAGGGAAGACGCACGCGACCGAGGTTGACTGCGGCCCAATATCCCTGTGTGGATGAGCTAGGGGAACACATCGCGGCGCCTCGCAATCCAAATGCGGTGGACGTGTTATTGGTCAATCCGCCGGCGCCCGATGGGGCAGTATGGATCCGCAGCCAGCATCGCGTGGGACGGCGTTCGCGTGAGAATATGATCTGGCCTCAAGTCGACCTGGCGCAGCTGGCGGCATTGTTGATGCCCGACTACCGTGTGACGATCATCGACGCCATCGCCGAGCGCATGAGCTGGAAGCATTTCGAAGAACGTCTGCGCGCGCTGCAACCGCGCTTCTACGTCACCCAGGTGACAGCGCCGACGCTGCAAAATGACATGTACGGCTGCTTCCTGGCGCGCGCGTTGGGCGCTCGCACCATCGCCTTCGGCACTCACGTCACCCCGATGGCCCGTCAGACATTGCAGCCCTACCCAGCGCTGGACTTCGTGCTGCGCGGCGAACCGGAGCTGACGCTATGTGAGCTGCTCCCCGCGTTGGAGGGACGCGTTCCCAGTTCCCGCATCGTCCAGCTGCTGCGTATGGCGGATCCAGATTGGCAGCCAGTGAATGGAGACGGTCCCGCCCGGATGGCAGCGATCAAGGGTCTGGCCTGGCGGCGCGGTGAGGAAATCGTGATCAACCCGGATCGCCCTTTCATCCCCGACCTGGACGCGTTGCCTCTGCCGGCGCACGCGATGCTGCCGCTGGACAAGTATCGCATTCCGATGCTCAAAGGGCCATATACCTTCGTCGTCACCAGTCGCGGCTGTCCGGCGGGCTGCCGCTTCTGTATTAAGCACGTCAACTATCAGCACACGGTGCGCCTGCGCTCGCCGGAGAACATTATGGAGGAGCTGCAAATGCTGCAGCAGCTGGGCATCCACAACATCCACATGTACGCCGATCTGTTCACTGTGGATCGCGAGCAGGTGATGGGCCTGTGTGGGTTGATCCGACGCGAGGGGCTGCGCATCCGCTGGACGTGCAACAGTCGTGTGGATTTCGTGGATGCCGAGCTGTTGCGCCACATGGCCCAGGCGGGCTGCTGGCTGATTTCATGGGGCATCGAATCGGGCGATCCGGAGATCCTGCGCCGCGTGCGCAAAGGCTATCGCTTGGAGCAGGCAGAACAGGCATTGCGCTGGGCCAAGGCGGTTGGCATCAAAAACTGGGGCTACTTCATCATCGGCCTGCCGGGCGAGACGGAGGAATCGATCCGCCGCACGATCGAGTTTGCCAAACGGCTGCCGCTTGATCTGGCGCTGTTCCACATCGCCGCGCCGCATCCCGGTACGCCTCTCTTCTTCGAGGTGGTCGAGCGCGGCTGGTTCCGTCCCGGCACACGTTGGGAAGAGGTAGACATGGACGGCTCGACTGTGCTCGACTATCCAGGCCTGCCGGCCGAGCGACTGGAGTACTGGCAGCGGCGCGCCTTCCGCGAGTGGTCGCTGCGCCCGGGACCGCTGTGGACCTACTTGAAGATGCTGGCTGCCCCGAGCACATGGCGCTCTGCCCTGGAGGTGGGCTGGCGCCATCTAGGTTGGACGTAGAGTCGGCACGATGCGATTATCCAGACGCCTCGCCGTCGGGCTGACCGAGATCGAGCCGCTGATCCTGGCACTGGCGCTGCCGGCGCTGATCTTGCCGGCGAGCTATCTCTGGCGGGCGCAGCGCGGCTTGAACGCTTACGACGGCCTGGGTGATCCCGCGCTGGCCTGGCCGTCGTCGCTGAGCTATCTTGCGCTGGCCGTCATCACACTGCCCTATCTGGCGCGCTGGGTGCGCGACGGGACGCCATGGCGCAGCACCCCCCTGGATGCCCCCATCGCGCTCTACGTCGCGGCGATGGCGCTGGGCCTGTGGCCGGCGGTGGACCGCGCACACAGTTTGACCGCTTTCCTCGGACTGTTGGGTGGCGTGGCGGTATGTTATGGCGCCTGGCACTGGGGCAGCCGCGACCCGGCACATCGGTTGTGGCCGTTGGTGACGTTGCTGGTGCTGGTCGGCTGTGCCCTGGCTGTGCTGGGCTACCTGCAGACCGACTGGCTGCTGGCGCAACGCCGCGGTGCCGCGTTTCTGGCGCCGGTGCACACCCAGCTGAGCACTCTACCCGCGTTGGGCGCCAAACGTCTCAATCCCAGCGTGGTCGGCAACACGCTCCTGCCCCTCATCCCGTTGGCCTTCGTCGCCGTCGGGGCGGCGCGGCGACCTGTGGCACGGCTGGGCCTGGCGCTGGGCGGATTGCTGATGTTGAGCTATCTGGTGGTGGTCTGGTCGCGTGGTGACCTGTTGGCATTGGGCATCGTGACTTTGCTGGCACTGCTGTGGCAGTGGCGCGGGCTGCGCGAGGCGGCGTTGGGGTTGGGCGTGGGCGCCGTCGGTGCGGTGACCCTGGCAGCAGTGCTCTTCCCAGCCACGGTGACGCCGTTGAGCGATCTGGCAGCCCAGCTCTACCCGGCGCGGGCGATGGTGTGGACGCGCGCCGCTTATATCATCATCGATCATCCTTTCACCGGCGCCGGGCTGGACAACTTCCGACCGGTCGCGCGCAACAGCTATCCCTACTTCAACCCTGCCTTCGATCAGACCGAACACGCGCACAGCTGGCCGCTGCAGGCAGGCGTGGACGGCGGCATCTGGGGTCTGGCAGCGGTGGTGTGGCTGGCCATTGCCTTCTATGTCGCTGCGATGCGGGCGGGACGATGGAATGTGTCCGCTTCCGGGTCTGTGCCATCCTCAACGTTGCGGCCCGGATTCGTCGCCGGATTCAGCACCTTTTTCATCGGCCATCTGTATGACAACGGTACGATGAGCGGCGCGCGTGCGGCGGTGCTCTTCTGGCTTTTCCTGGGCGCGGCGTTGGTGGCTCTGTCGTCGCACACGGATGCGGCGGATGGAATGCCCTACCGACGCCGTTCTCCGGCGCCGCGGTATGGACGCATTGCGGCAGGTTTCATCTGCCTGCTGGTGGGGGGATGGCTCATCTGGTCGGGTTGGGATTGGGCGGTCGGCCTCTGGCACAACAACATGGCCAGCGTCGCCCGCAACCGCGGGCTCTACACCACCCCGCTGGAGGATGAACATCGCGCTGCCTTAGCCGCGGCCGCGGTGGCGGATTACCAACGCGCCGTCGCGGCTGCGCCCGACCTGGCGCTGGCGCACCGCAACCTGGGCGTGCTCTACTGGCAGGCGGCACAACCCCAGAAGAGCGCGCGGCACATCTCCTGGACGACCGGGTTGCCGCTGCAACCTCTGACCTTTTTCACGGGGGTGCCCCAGCCGGAAGAGGGCTACGCAGCAGCAGCACAGCGCGAGCTGGACCTGACGCTGGCACTCATGCCGGGCGATGTGGTGGCCAGGGGAATTGTGGAGCGCGAGATGCGCGTGTCGAAATGAGGCGATGGGAATCGCAGCGGTCTATTCTTGCATGGTTCCAATGTAAGGACAGGTATCATGAGCCAGACAGGCATCTCCTATCCGATCACAGCGGCCGAATGGCCAGAGCTGCGCGTGCTGGTCACCGGCGGCGCTGGCTTCCTGGGCCGCTACGTGGTGCAGGCGCTGCGGGCGCGCGGCTGTCGTCATATCATCGTGCCGCGCCGTGAGACGTGTGATCTGCGCGTCGAGGCGAACATCATCCGCCTGTTCGAGGCGGAGCGGCCACACATCGTCATCCACCTGGCGGCGGTGGTGGGCGGCATCGGCGCCAACCGCGCCCGCCCGGGCGAGTTCTTCTACGACAATCTGATCATGGGCGCCCAGCTGATGGAGCAAGCGCGCCGCTTTGCTGTGGACAAGTTCGTCGCCATCGGCACCATCTGTGCCTATCCCAAATACACGCCACTTCCCTTCCGCGAGGAAAACTTGTGGGACGGCTACCCCGAGGAGACCAACGCGCCCTATGGCCTGGCCAAAAAGATGCTGCTGGTGCAGGCACAGGCGTACCGCCAACAGTATGGCTTCAACGCCATCTACCTGTTGCCGGTGAACCTCTACGGGCCGGGTGACAACTTCGACCCTGCTACCTCGCACGTCATCCCGGCTTTGATCCGCAAATGTGTCGAGGCGGTGGAGCGCGGCGACGACCACATTGTGGTGTGGGGCGACGGCAGCCCGACGCGCGAGTTTCTCTATGTCGAGGACTGCGCCGAGGCGATCGTGCTGGCCACGGAACGCTACAACGCGCCTGATCCAGTTAACATCGGCGCGGGCTTCGAGATTTCGATCAAGGAGCTGGCCGAGTTGATCGCCGAGCTGACCGGCTTCCGCGGACGCATCGTCTGGGACACCAGCAAGCCCAACGGCCAGCCGCGCCGCTGCCTGGACGTGAGCCGCGCCTGGCATGCCTTCGGCTTCCGCGCGCGCACCGAATTCCGCGAGGGATTGCGCCGCACGGTGGAGTGGTATGTGGCCACCCGTGCCCCCATCCCTGCCGTGCAAACGGTGTGAGGGAGATGGCGGATTTCGGATTGCGCATTGCGGAGAGTGCGTTTCATTTTTGGGAGGGGTGGAATGGGGTTGCAAGCCGGAGCGATTGATGGTTCTCGTGAAATTCGTTGAGCAACCGATCAACGGTGTGCCCAGGGCTTCAGCCCTGGGCTGGTGCCTCAAGCCCAGACGGGCTGGCCGGCTGAAACCGACTTGAGAGCCAGCTGCGGGCTTGAGCCCGCCGGCGTCTTGGAGCTTCAGTGAGCCTGCGTGGAGCATTAATCCTGATGACCACTTCCGCGACAACCGAAACGACCCGGACCGAAGCAGCTCCATCGAACCCGACAGCTGCGCCGAGCGAACCACCGGTGTTGATTATCCAGCCATCGCGCGGCTGGATGGCGCTGCAGCTGCGCGATGTGTGGCACTACCGCGAGCTGCTCTACTTCCTGGTGTGGCGCGACATTAAGGTGCGTTACAAGCAGACAGCCCTGGGGGTGGCGTGGATCATCCTGCAGCCGACGCTGAGCATGGTGGTCTTCTCGCTGCTGTTCGGCGTCTTGCTCAAGGTGCCTTCCGGAGACGCGCCCTATCCTATCTTCGCCTATGCGGCGCTGTTGCCGTGGAACTACTTCGCGAGCGCGCTGAACCGCGCGTCCACCAGCGTGGTGAGCAGCGCCCACCTGATTACCAAAGTCTACTTCCCGCGCCTGATCATCCCGCTGGCCGGCGTGCTCTCCGGCCTGGTCGACTTCGCCATTGCCTTCCTGGTGCTGGTGGGGCTGTTGATCTTCTACCAGGTGACGCCGACGCCGGCGGTGTTGCTGTTGCCGGCGCTGCTCCTGCTGGCGATGCTCACCGCGCTGGGCTTCGGGCTGTGGCTTTCGGCACTGAACGTGCGCTACCGCGACATCAACTACCTGATCCCGTTCCTGGTGCAGATGTGGATGTATGCCACGCCGGTCATCTATGGCACGACGCTGTTGCCGGAGCGCTTCCGCTTCCTGATCAGCCTCAATCCGATGGCTGGGGTGACGGAGGGCTTCCGCTGGGCGCTCCTGGGGTCACGGCTGGGCGACGCACACCCGCCCGACATGCTCTTCGCCGTCTCGGTGGCGCTGACGCTCGTCGTGCTGGTGAGCGGGCTGATCTTCTTCCGCCATACCGAGCGCACCTTTGCCGATATCGTATGAACGATGTTTTGCCGCGGAGAGATCGCAGAGGGTTTTAATGTGAGATCTTTTCTCTGCGCCCTCTGTGCTCTGCGGTGGAAAGGCGTTAGTCTGAAATTCGTAATCTGCGATTCCCAAATGTCATCGCAACTTTTCAAGTCGAATGCGTTCACTGAGTTGTTCCAACTCTGGGTCGCCGGTTGCCAGGACGGCATCCAGCGATTCGGCCGTCGCCGCTGCGAAGGCATCAGCGTAGGAGATGGGATGGTATATCTTGAGGCGGGCTGCCGCGAGCACCACCTCCTCGGTGGCCGGCACGATGGTCAGAGAGAGGCGGCGCAACGCTGCGAGTGTTTCCCAGGCCGCTGGCTCGCCCTTCACCTTGCCCACGCGGTAAAAGACCTCGCCGAGATTGATCAGCGAGATGAACAGCGCATGCGTGCCGCGTTCAGCCTCTTCGAGCAAGGTCTTGACGCGCGCGGCGGCCGGCTCTTCCCCTTGCAGCAGGGCCAGCACGGCCCAGGCGTCAAGCACCACGCGTGGTTTCATCATCCAGCTCGCGACGATGTTCGGCCTCGAGGGCGGCTAGGAAATCGACGTCCGGATATTTGCCGTACAAGGCGGCGATGGGATTGCCACCCGCCGGCTCCAGAAGGATCTTCCCCTCGACGAGCTGGATGCGGAATTGCGTGCCGGCACGCAAGCCCAGCGCCTGTCGGATGGCCTTCGGGATGACCAGCTGCCCCTTGGACGAAAGGGTCACCAACACCTTTGGCTTGCCTCCTTTGTCTTACTTTTCTCACGACATTGTAAGACGGAAAGGAAGGTTTGTCAATTTGGATCTCGAATTTCGGATTGCAGATTGAGTTGTTGGGGGTAATGGGTGGAGCGGAGGGATCTCGCGGAGCATACGAAGGTGTTCGCGATGCGCGTCATCCGCTTTGTGGGAGCGCTG
>JANXAX010000136.1 GCA_025062175.1 Anaerolineae bacterium
CGTCGCTCAGATCAAAAGCGGTGTCGGTTTCTCCAACTTTTACCGTAAGACCGGCACACCCGGTTACACCCCCATCGGCGCTGTTAACGGTGACTCGCCGGTGCGCAACTGGCGCGACAGTGTCGCCCACTTCCACGGTGCTGAAGACCTGGAGTTTGGAGAGCTGCTCAAGTATCGTGCCCAGCGCAAAGCGTGCTGGCATTGTCCGATCGCGTGTTGGGGCACATGTCGGCTGGAATACGCCGGTCGGCCTTTTGAGGCCCATCAACCCGAATATGAAACCGGCGCCGCATTTGGACCGCTGCTAGTGAACAGCCACTATCCTTCCATCATCGCGGCGAATGACCTGTGCAATCGCTATGGACTGGACACCATTTCCGCCGGCAGCTGCGTCGCCTTCGCGATCGAGTGTTATGAGGCTGGCATCATCGGGCCGGGAGACACGGACGGCCTAGAACTTTCCTGGGGAAACCACGCGGCGATCAACCAGCTGCTTGAAAAGACCGCTCGGCGCGAGAACATCGGCGATGTGTTGGCAGAAGGGGTGCAGCGCGCCGCAGAAAAGCTGGGAACAGCGGCTCGCCCCTTTGCGATCCACATAGGCGGACAAGAGCTTCCGATGCACGATCCGCGCTACGAGCCTGCGATGGGGGTAATCTATCGCATGGACGCTACGCCCGGTCGCCACACCCAAGCATGTCAGTTTCTGATGCCGCCGGGTTACGCCTCCGACCGTCCTGACTTTGGCGAAGAGCCGCGGAAACAGGCAGGGCGTGGCCATTGGATCAAAGAGGCACTTTGTCTGCATCATGTGTCCAACGCAGCGGGTCTGTGTCTGTTCGGTTATCTATCTATGATGGTCACGGCTTTGCCGGAGTTCATCAGTGCAACGTGGGGGCAGCCCTTTACGTTGCAGGAGATGATGACAGCCGGAGAGCGCATCGCCAATGTGCGTCAAGCGTTCAACGTGCGCGCAGGCATCAACCCATTAGCGTGGCCCATTCCAGAGCGCGCATATGGCATCCCTCCGTTGCCCGATGGCCCCACGGCCGGCATCACGGTGCAAATCGAAGCGATGACCCGAGAATTCCTCAGCGATATGGATTGGACACCAGATGCGGCAGTGCCACGACCGGAAGTGCTCGAACGCCTCGGCCTAGACGACATCGCGCGCGACCTATGGCGCCCGACGCCGTAAGGAACGTCCGAAGAACCATTCGAATAAAACTAGAGAGGAGGCAAATGGTTTCCACTGCCTTGTTGTCGCGGTGGAATGCCTAAAAAGGAATGAAATGAAGCTAGCCCTTTGTGTTCAAACCCCTGAAATTGATACCCCTGGCCCTGTCGCACTGCTCAGCGGCACCTTTGAGGAAAGGGTACGCAAGGCAGCCACTCTGGGTGTGAAAGGTGTTGAGCTGGCGCCGATGAACCCTGCTACGCTCGATGCTGCCTCCATTCGAGAATTGCTCCAGCGCCATCACCTTGAGGTGGCAGCGATCGCCAGCGTCTCGTTGGGCATGAGCGGGCTGACACTGTTACATCCTGACCCGTCTGTGTCGACACAGGCGCGTTCCCGCCTAGACGATTTGATCCGCTTCGCCGCAGCAGTTGGTGCACCGCTGGTAACGGTGGGTAGCTTCCGTGGACGGGTAGGCGATTCTGGAGCGGAAGGGCGTGCCAAACTGGCCCATATCCTGCGCGAGGCGGCGATGTTGGCCGAGCAACAGGGCGTGCGCTTAGTGGTGGAGCCGATGAACCGTTTCCAGGCCGACTTTATCACCACCGCCGAAGAGGGTTTGTCTTTTCTGCAAGAGATCGGCCATCCTGCCGTCGGTCTGTTGCTCGACACCAACCATATGCTCACCGAAGAAACTTCCTGGAGCGAGCCGTTCCGTCGCGCGATGGACGCCGGAAAGTTATGGCATGTGCATCTGGCGGATAGCAATCGTCAGGCCCCCGGCTATGGCCTGATCAACTTTGCACCCATCCTGGAGGTGCTGCACGAGCTCGGCTATACAGACTATCTGTCCATCGAAGCATTTACCAAGCCAGATCCGGACACAGCAGCGCGGGATGGGGTACAGCACATCCGCTCGCTACTGGAAAAGATAACCTCTTAAACGTTTCTCGTGATCTACACCGATCGCGCATCCATCCGCACCTGGATTTCAGCACGCAGAGGGAGACGTGAAATGGGAAGAGGTTTGTTGGAAGGACGTGTCGCACTGGTGACCGGAGCAAGTCAGGGCATCGGAGAAGGCATCGCTCGCGAATACGCGGCGGAAGGTGCCATGGTGGCTCTGATCGCGCGCAACGAGGAGAACCTCTGCCGCGTTGCGGCTGAGATTGAGACTGCCGGCGGAAAGGCAGGGGTCTATGCATTTGACATAACGGATTACGACCGTTACCGCGCCGCGGTGGACGATATCCTGAAACGCTGGGGACATATTGACATCCTGGTCAACAACGCCGCGGTGGTATGGTATGGCACCATCCTCGAAGAGGCGGACTCGATCGAACGCTGGCGACGCACGATGGCGGTCAACCTTGAGGCGACGTGGTATGGTTCGAAGCTGGTTGCACCCCATATGGCGAAGCAGCAATGGGGACGGATTATCAGCATCTCTTCGATCCAGGCGATGACCCCTAGTGGTGGGGCCGGCGCCTATTGTGCCACCAAAGGGGGTATCATCAGCATCACCAAGTCGATGGCGGTGGAGTTGGCCCCCTACAACATCTTGTGCAACGTCATCGCCCCCGGCTTCATCCGTACACCGATGTCCATCATCGATGGAGTGGATGAGACCACAACCGATTGGTTTCTCAACTACTATGTGGGGATGCGCAAAATCCCCCTTGCGCGCGCCGGATTGCCCGAAGATGTTGCCGGCACTGCGGTCTTCCTAGCCTCGGACTACTGCCGCTATCTGACCGGACAGGTGATCGTTGTGGACGGCGGTCTGAGCAGCACCTTCTGATCAGTCTGGAAATGATCAAAATTTGTTACCATCCTATCGGATATGTCGAGAACGAATACCCAGACCCCGTCGGGCCTGATGCAATGCGAGATGTTGAATCACGCATTGTGTTGCAACCCGATTTGGTGGGCGGTCTGCAGGGGCTGACACCTGGCCAATATATTATGGTGCTGTTCCACCTCCATCGTTCGCAGGGATATACGTTGTTGCAACATCCGCGGGGAGACGTCAGCCAACCCCTGCGGGGAGTCTTCGCGCTGCGCAGCCCCCATCGTCCGAATCCCATCGGGGTGAGCATCGTGCCCCTTTTGGCCATCGAAGGCAACGTACTCCACGTACGCGGGCTGGATGCCATCAACGGCACCCCTGTGCTTGACATCAAGCCGGCTGAGGAACACGAAAAGGCAGACACGGTATGAGCGAACAGCATCTCGATCCCAGTGAACAACAGGTGGCCCGGCGGGCTGGCCAGCTGAACGCCCAAGGATACCACTGATCAGAGGCCTTTGTGCTTGCCGTGGGTGAGCACCTGTTGGGTGAAGTCGATGGGCGGATATGCCAACTGGCTTGCGCCTTTGGCGGGGGTGTGGGTCTCAGCCGTCAAGAGATGTGCGGCGTCCTGAGCGGCGGGGTGATGCTGATCGGTCTGCTTTACGGACGCACCCACCCTGGACAGGACGACCGGCTCTGCCAACAGCTGGCTGCCCAATATCGCGAAAATTTCTTCCGCGCATTGGGCGCCACCCGTTGCACCGATCTCAAAGCGCTCGGCTATGGTTCGCAGGGCCAATGGCCATGCGCCGTCCTGGTCGAGCGGGCGGTGTCCATCTTCTTGCACACGTTGCGCGATGGGATTGCGTCGCTACCGGAGAAGGGGTGATCACTCGATCTGCGGTGGCTCGATCTGAACATCCTGGTTGAAGTCGTATAGGAATTTGGTCACGTAGGTCTGTTCATCCACCTGGGTGGTCATCTTGCGTGGCAGGCGGTCGTCCACCCCGATCCAGTAGATGTCCGTCAGCTGGGTATCACCCACGCGCAACATCACACGTACCCGGTGGCACAGGACTCCCTCCACGGACTCGCGCCCTTGGTTTTCCACGTCCCAGATAAATTCTGGTGCGATGGTGACCTCATTCATCAGGCGCCCGATCCCGGGCCATTCCTGTTTGGTCCACGGACCGCCCGCGGCGCGCGTATACAGCAGGTCCTTGATGCCGATCTGCTCCTTCGTATCGCTGACCTGGCGATAGCGGTCCGGGCGTACGTATTCGAACAGCACTAGTGTCCGACCTGCCTCATCCACGACGCGCGCCCGGTAGCTCTTCAACAGCGCCAGACGCGCTTGAGCACGCAAGACCAGGAGCTTGGTCTCGCGCTTGTCTGGTTCGTCCGCCGGCGTTGTCGGGGTAGGGGTCTTGGTGATCATCCGCATGATCTCTCCGACGCTGGGGGCGCGAGTGCGCGTCGGCGCAGGGGCACCGGCGCGACAACTGCTCAACCCGATGAGGGCGATAGTGCAAGCCAGCAGCCAGAAAAGGACCATCAGGCGCATTCGCGATGAAGTTCCGGTCGCCATTGTGCTACGTCGCGATTTCGAACGCACCTGTAACTAGCCGATGTCGCCCATCAGGTAGGCACGGGTGCGTTCATTCTGTGGATTATTGAAAACCTGTTCAGCCGGCCCGGCTTCGACCAGCTCACCCAGCCACAAGAACACGACATAATCCGCCAGACGGCGCGCTTGCCGCAGGATGTGCGTCACCAGCACAATGGTCATATGACGTTTCAGGCCGCGCAACAGGTCCTCGATCCGCTGGGCCGAAAGGGGATCCAACGCAGCGGTGGGTTCATCGCACAGCAGCACTTCCGGTTCTACAGCCAATGCACGCGCTAAGCACAAGCGTTGCTGCTGTCCGGTGGAAAGGGCATGGGCAGGGGTATGCAACCGCTCGCGCACTTCTTCCCAGAGGTCCGCAGCGCGTAGATAACGCTCGACAATTGCATCCGCGTTGTCGCGTCGACACAGACCGTGAATCCGCGGCCCATAGAGCACGTTGTCGTAGATCGACATGGGAAGCGGAAAGGGTTTAGAAGCGAGCAATCCCACCCGGGTGCGAATGTCGGTCACATCAACTCCGGGGGCGTATATGTCGGCGCCATCCAGGAGCACGTGCCCGCTGATGCGCACCTCGTCGCTGGTCTCCAGCAGCCGGTTGATACTTCGCAGTAGAGTTGTCTTGCCACACCCAGACGGCCCGATCACAGCAGTGATGCCACGCGCCGGGAAGGCAACCGAGACGTCTTTCAAAGCGGGTCGGTCTCCGTACCAGACGCTCAGATTCTGGATTTCGATATGAGGACGCTCATCCATGCGACCTTTCCTCAGCGCACGACGTGGCGCGTCAAGTGACGGGACAACCAACGGGCTATGACGCTAAGCGCCAACACGATCACCGTCAGCACCAGGCCGGCAGCATAGGCACGCTGTTGTACTGCCGGAAAGGGGGTGGCCAGCTGGAAGAAGACGGCCAACGGCAGCGAAGCCACCGGTCGGAACAGTGAGTCAGGAAGGCGATCCGTGTATCCCGCTGTAAACAACACCGAGGCGGCATCGCCGATGCCACGTCCAAAAGCTAACAGCACGGCGGTCAGTAACCCCGCTGCTGCCTGGCGCAACAATACCCGTATCGCGGTTTCGAAGCGCGTGGCACCCAACGCATAGGATGCTTCGCGCAGCGCGGACGGAACCGCTGCCAGCGCTTCGTCCATCCCCCGCACCATAATCGGCAATTCTAAACATGCTAATGTGATGATGCCACCCAACAAAGAAGCGCGCAAACCCAACCAGAGCATCACGATAAAGCCGAACGCACCGTACACAATGCTGGGAACCCCCCACAGCACATCCATGGCCAGCCGTACCAAGTGGGCCATCCGCGAGCGACCGGCATATCCATGCAGATAAATCGCCACCGGCAAACTGAACAGCAATGACAAGGCAGTGGCACCTCCCGCCAGACAAAGCGACCCCGTGATCGCGTTGAGGATGCCACCTTCCTCACCTAGATAGTACCCCCCTTTCGGAACTTGGGTCAACATTGCGAGGCTGAGTGATGGAAGACCACGCCAGAGCATCGTGCCGACGATGAGGAATAGACTGCCCAACACGATGAACAGCGACAGCCACATCAGGCTTTGCAAGATGTGCTCCTCAAGACGCCGCAGTTTTTTCATCCTCACCCCTTCGTCGATCACTGGTAGCGGATCATTCGCATCAGCACGAGGCGCGCGCCCAGGTTAAACAAGAGCACCACCAGCAGCAATAGCAACGCCGCTCCCAGCAACGCCGCATCATATAAAGGAATGGACATCATCTCGCCATAGCTGTTGGCGATCAGCGCCGTCAACGGATATGCCGCGTCGAACAGCGAGCGTGGCACCTGAGGGACATTGCCCACCACCATGATGACCGCCATGGTCTCGCCGAAGGCGCGCGAGAAGCCTAACACGACGGCCGCTAGCACCCCAGGCGCTGCGTGACGCAACACAACATGCCGGACCGTCTGCCAGCGCGTGGCACCCAGTGCCCACGAAGCCTCCCGTAATCCAATCGGCACAGCCCGAATCACCTCCTCGGCCACAGAGATGATCACTGGGAAGACCCTAACGGCCAACACCACACCCCCGGCTAGCACCGAATAACCGGTCGGATTATGTGTCTCGAAGAAGGGCAACCACGAGAGGCTGCGTCCGATGCTCGATGAGGCGAGCCGGTGTACGAGCGGCACCACCATAATGACACCCCAGATACCGAAGATGACGGAGGGAATGCCTGCCGACACATCGATCAGAGGTTTCACAATGGCGTATACGCGGCGCGAAGCATATTCTGCCAGGTAAATCGAGGTCAGCAGGCAGATGGGAACGGCGATCACCATCGCTACAACCGTCACCCACAGGGTGCCCATAATGAAGGGGAAATATCCGAAAGCACCTTGGAGGGGTTTCCAGGTTG
>JANXAX010000137.1 GCA_025062175.1 Anaerolineae bacterium
GAGCACGACGACGTCCTGGCAGGGTTTGAGCACGTGGAGCACGCCGAGACCGGCCCCGGAGGGCACGAGAAGTACCTGGCGCTGGCGGCGGCCCTGGAGCAGGAGAGCTTTGCCTGGGCGAGCGCGTCGGATTGGACGATATAGGCGCTGGGTGATGGGCCATTCACGTGCCGGGGCTGCCGAACAGCTCATCGAGCAGGCTCTGCACCCGCTTGCGGCGCGCGATGGTGTCCTCAAGGTCCACCACCAGCCGCACCCAAACGGGCTGCTTGGGCGCAAGCAGCGCGCTCCCGACGGGCCAGCGCAGCACGCTGCCATCCGGCAGCGCGAGCGGCCATGCGCCCGCGGCGGCGTTGTCCAGCACCGTCGCCGGCAGCTCGGCGGCGATGCCATGCGAGGGCGCTGGCTCCACCGGCTGGGCTTCTTCCGCGGCGATGGGTGATGGCGGAGGCACAAGATACAGGCCGACCGCCGTGCCCGGCCGGGCTAATCGGGGCAACGCCGCGCGGGGCCAGAGCAGCTGCTGCCCATCGTCCAACACGATGACGGCCACATCCCCCTCAAAACGATCAATCACCCCCCGCAGTGCATCCATCGCGACATCACCGCTCCGTGAACACTTGATACGTATCGCCATCACTGCGAATGGTGATGCTGCCGTGCCGGTCGGTGCGATAAATGACCACGTTGGCTTGGATGAGTCGGCTCAGGACTGCTTGGCTGGGGTGGCCGAAGGCATTCTCCGCGCCCACTGAAATGATGGCCACTTCGGGCGCGACCGCGCGCAACCACTCCGGGCTGGAACCGGACGCACTGCCGTGGTGGGCCACCTTGAGAATCTGCGCGCGCACGTCGGCGCCGCTGCGCAGGATCGCTTCTTCCGCGGGCTCTTCCGCATCCCCGGTGAACAGCATCGCGACGCGCTCGTAGGTCAGCCGGATGACGATGGAGGCGTTGTTGGTGTCGTCTTGTTCGACCGCGGCATCATCCGGTCCCAACACCGCGAGGGTGAGCTGCGGATCCAGTTCCAACTGCATGCCGCGGCGCACCTTGATCGCCGGGATCTTTTTGTCGCGGATGAGGGTCAACACCCGCTCATAGGTCTGGGTGGTGTGGACCTGTCCGGTCAACGCCACGCGGTCGACGGGCAACGCTTCGAGCACATGGGGCAGGCCGCCGATGTGATCTTGATCGGGATGGGTGATCACCAGCAGGTTGAGACGCGTCGCCTTCCAGGATTTCAGGGTGGGCAGGATCACCCGCTCGGCATCGTCGCGGCTGTTGCTGCCGTCGATCAACATGGTGTGACCGCCAGGCGAACGGATCAGGGTGGCATCTCCCTGGCCCACGTCCAGAAACGCGACCGTCAACAGCGGCCGAGACGCCGTGGTGAGCGTGCTCTCCGTGGGCGTTGTAGCTGGTGATGGCGGCGGCGCGACGGGCGTGCTCAACAGCAGCCACGCCAGCAGCACGACCAGCACCACCAGAGACGAGGCCGCGCTCCACTGCAGCTGGCGGCGCCGGATCCTCATCGCTGATCTTCGCATCGCATCCTCCCTCTTGGCTGCAGCGTCGATGACACTTGACTTCAATCCGCGCCCTTCAAACCGCGCAGATAGTCCAGGGTGGCACGCACCTGTTCGGCGGTATGATGCCAGTCGATCTCCGCCGTGACCAGCACCTCATCGCGGAGGTAGGGCACCACTTCGCGGAAATCCACGATGCCGCTCCCGGGCATCTGATGATCGCGCAGGGCGGCCTCCGCGTGGGGGGCGCGCGCCTCTTCCGCGCGCGCTTCGGCTTCCTCTTCTTCCATGTCTTCCGCTTCGGGCACCTCCAGCATCGCCCGAGAGGAGGCGGGTAGGGTTTGGGGCACCGTCTTGACGTCGTGCAGATGCAGGCCCAACAGCTGAGCGCCGAAGCCGCTCAGCCATTCGCGGTGTGGAATGAACCCCAGCTCTTCGAGGGTGTAGGCGTGGCCAGTATCGTACCAGAACCCCACCGGGCCGGCGAACTCGTCCAGGAGGATGGCGAGCTCCTCGGGCAAGGGGATCTCGTTGTAGAAGAAGCGGTTCTCCAACGCGATGCGGATGCCGGCGTGATCGGCCAGCGTGGCGATGCGCTCCAGGGCGTGCAGCGTGGCATCCAGATGGCGCTCGGCGTGCCGGGCGCGTTCTGCGATGAGCTCGGCTTGGAGATCGCGATAGCGCGCACTGCCGCGCTGCCCTTGATTGTAAAGCGCGCGCAGCGCCTTTTCCAGCTCCGGATTGACCTCCACATGGCCGGCGTGGAGGATGACGACGCGTGCCCCGATGCGCTCGGCCAGGGCGATGCTCGCGGCCACCGCCTCGACGGCGGCCATCCGTTCCTCCTTGTCCAGCGCAGAAACCTCGGCGTCGCGCGTGCGCGGATGGGTGGGGCAGGGCGCGTGCAGGCTGAGGATCGCCTCCGCAGGAAACTTCACGCCGTTGACCATCTCCTGCGAAACAAAATGGTTGAGCTCAAACCGCTCGAAGCCGGCCTGCTGCGCCGCCTCGAAGAATTCGGGCAATGACTTGTGGCGGTTCATCATCCACATCGTAGACAGTGCTGGTTGTAACATGACCGTCCGACCTCCTGTGCAACAGCCTGATTATACAACAACCCGCGTCGCTACCAAAGGAAGGTGTGCCGACGACGGGGGTCACGCCGACGTCCCGGCAAGCCTCCTCCACGGTGGGATGGGGAAGCACCCATCCCCGCGTCCTGGGTGGGCGAGAGGGCACCCGCACGGCTTCCACGCACCCCCTAATTTGAAATGCACCCCAATCGGGACTACATTAGGCGCTGTCACAACCCAAAGCGGCGACCAAAGTTCATCGCCGCGCTGGGCTCCCGGGTCATATGGGAGGTTGGGACCTCATGCAAGAGCCATTGCGGATCCCGGTTGTTGCATTCGTCGGCGCGCTGCTCGTGGGCTGCCTGCTGGGGGCTGCGGCGGCCGTGGCGTGGGCCGCCACCCTGGGGATCACCGGTTGGTCGTTTGTCGCCCCGGCTGTCTCCTCGTCTCTGCGCTGCACGTGTGTCCGGGATGTCATCACCGTGCAGACCCCTTCCCAGGCGCGCGCGACGCTCACCCTGATGGCTGTGCAGGCGAACACCGCGTGGCAAGACACGGGCGTGCGGGTGTCGCGCGGGGAAACGGTGCGCATCGCCTATGTGTGTGGGCGCTGGTGCCCGTGGTCGGGCTTCTGTCTGGATGCGCGTGGGTGTGTCGGGGTGGATCCGGCGGTGTGCAGCCCCAATCCAGACGACGCGGCGAACTTGATCGCGGCGCTGCACGCCAGCCTGATCGCGCGCATCGCCGAAAACCCCGCTTTTCCGGTGGGCCATGCGGTGACGTTCCAGGCCGCTCACGACGGGATGCTCCAGCTGCGCATCAACGATAGGCGCGTGGAGGACAATTCCGGCGCCATCGTCGTCCTGGTGGCCACAGGGGCATGTGCGAGCGACGGCCGCTGACGGTGGCGCGCTGAGTTGAGCGCCGGGTACACACGGCTATAATGCACGTTATGGGACGCTTCCCGGGTTCACCCGTCGCGCCTGAAGGCATTCCGGCGTCGGCCGGCCTTGCCCCGGGGGACAAATGGGCCGCCGGGATCTTAGCCGGCCTCAGCGCGGCGTTGTACGTCCGCACCTGTGCCCCTTCGGTGCTCTTCGGGGACAGCGGCGAGTTCCAATTCGTGCCCTACATCCTCGGCATCGCGCATCCCACCGGTTACCCCCTGTATGTGCTCCTGGGCTGGGTATGGAGCCATCTGCTGCCGTGGGGCGACGTCGCCTATCGCATGAACCTGTTCTCCGGCTTCTGGGCGGCGTTGACCGTCGGGATGGGCTTTCTCCTGGTGCGCCGCTTTCTGACCTATGTCCTGGGGGGAGGTGACCGTTTCATCACCCGAGTCGCGGCCGGGATAGCCAGCGCTGCCTTCGCCGTCTCGCCGACCTTCTGGGGGCAAGCGGTCATCGCCGAGGTGTATACGCTCCACACATTCTTTGTGGTGCTGGTGCTCTTTCTCTTCTTGGACTGGCTCCAGGCGCCCTTGCATGGGGGGCGCCGCATCGCCCTGGCGCTCACTTTCGGACTCGCCCTGAGCCATCATCGCACGGCTCTGGCCCTCCTGCCAGGCATGGTGGGGTGTTTCCTGTTGTCCCGATGGCAGAGGGTTGCGGATACCTCGGCGGCGCCGTCTCGTGCGCCGTTCCCATGGCGTGCGGGGCTGATGGGACTGGCGGGCGTGTTGGCGCCCTGGCTGCTCTATCTGTATCTGCCGTTGCGCGCCCCGCACGTGCCCTACGCGACCCTTTCTCTGAGCCCGCAACAGCCGCTGGTGCTCTACGCGAACACCGCGCAGGGGTTATGGGCACACATCAGCGGGGCCGTCTTTGTCGAAAATCTGCGCCTCGGGTCGTGGCCCACCGCTGAGGAGTGGATGCCCCGTCTGGCGACGGCGGCGGTGGGGTTGCGCGACCAGTTCGGGTTGGTCGGCATCGCGCTGGCGCTTGTCGGCTTGGCCCGGCTGGTCTGGATGCGGCGATGGCCGTGGCTGGCGCTGACCGGGTTCAGCTATGCCGCCGGGGTGCTTTTCAACCTGCTGTACGATATCGGGGATATCGCGGTGCTGTATGTGCCCTCTTACCTGCTGGTGACCCTTTGGCTGGGCCTGGGCTTGGTCACGCTGGCGCAAGCGGTGGCCCGGGTGAGCACACGGCGGGTGGGGTATGGGGTGCTGGGATGTAGCCTGGCCCTCCCCCTCTGGCTCGGCATGCAACACTTCCCCCAGGTCGACCGCTCCGCCGACGTGGCGGCCGAGGCGATGTGGCGTCCCATCCTGGAGCGTCCGATACCGTCCGGCGCTGTGCTGGTCAGCAATGACCGCGATGAGATGATGCCCTTGTGGTACTACCAATATGTCGCAGGACGCCGGCGCGACCTGCTGGGGCTTTTCCCGCGCATCGTCGCCGCACCGACATATCGGGATATCGGTGGCCTCCTGGATCAGGCGCTTGCCAGTGGCCGGCCGGTCTTCCTGGTCAAGGCGATGCCCGGGTTGGAAGTGAAAGTGCGCCTGGAGCGCCGCGCTGCGCTGGCACCCCTCGTGCGCGTGGTGGGGCCGGCCGCCGCTCCACCGCCCGCGCATCGCGTGGACGCCCGCCTGGATGACCGGATGCGCTTGATCGGTTACACGCTCACGCCCGGCCGCGTGCGGGCCGGGGACACGGTGACCCTGCGGCTGTACTGGCAACCGTTGCAACCACTGCCCCACGACTACACCTCCTATGTCCACGTGGTGGATGCGCAGGGCAACCGGATCGCCCAGAGCGACCATCGTCCGGGGGGCGTCTATTATCCCACTTCGCTCTGGAAGCCGGGTGAGCAACTCTGCGATGTCCATACGATGACCTGGCCTTCCACAGGTCAAGCCGGGATATACCAGATTTGGACGGGGATGTATCGCTATCCCTCGATGGAGCCGCTCGGGGCTGCGGTTCGGATCGGCAGCGTCGCGGTGACGCCTTAGGGCCGTGTGAGTGGCTGGGTGGCGGAGAGGGGTGGCTGCGGCCGACAGGCCCGCGAGCGGGGGTGTGGCATTTGGAGAGGGGTTGGAGGGTGCGGGCGCTTCCCCCCGCGCCCGCCGCGCCGGGAGAAGGGGCTGGGGGTGCGGGGCGCACCCGCCGCAGGGCTGAAGCCCTGGGCTGGTGTCTGAAACCCTGACGGGCCGGCTGCCGGCATCTCCCCCCACCCCAGCCCTCCCCCACAATGGGGGAGGCAGTCAACACCCCTCGCGCGCCTTGCGCGTCTTTTCGGTTGCGCGATCCGAAGTTTCTCCGCGCCCTGCCCCCAGGCGCCAAGCCTGCGGGGGGTAGAGCGCTGCGCTGCACGTCAGGAGCTGCGGATGGCGTCCTTTTACCGCACGCGGAATTGTGGTAGCATAGGGCCGAGACCCACAGCGGGGGAATGCCCCCTCGTGAAGGAGGCAAAGGATGACCGAACAGCAACTCCTGGCGCGCATTGTGCTCAATCCCAAGGTGATGGCCGGCAAGCCGGTCATCAAGGGAACACGCCTGACCGTGGAGTACATCCTCAACCTGCTCGCCCATGGCGCGACGGTGAGCGAAATCCTGGAGGAATATCCCGGGCTGACACGCGAGGACATCCAAGCCTGCCTATTATTTGCCACCAAAGCATTGGCAGACACCTCGTTTATGCCCCTCGCCTCGGAGCCGGCCTGAATGCGTTTCCTGGTGGATGAATGCGCAGGCCCCGCCGTAGCGCGCTGGTTGCGCACCCAGGGATATGAAGTCTTCTCGGTATACGACGAGGCGCGCGGCGCTGAGGATGATGTGCTCATCGCCAAAGCGTATGCCGAGGATTGGATCTTGATCACCGCCGACAAGGATTTTGGCGCCAAGGTCTACCGCGAGCGCCATCCCCACAGGGGGGTTGTGCTGCTGCGCCTCGAAGATGAACGTGCAGTAAACAAGATTGGGGTGCTCCGGCAACTGCTGGAGCGTTATGCCGCTGAGCTGGCGAACCAATTCGTCGTGGTGACGGAAAGCCAAGTCCGTTTTGCGCGGACATCAAGATGAATCGCCGCGCGCACGCGAGGCACAGAGTGAGTGCGTCATCCCCCCAATTGCCCCCACATGCACCGCATCGATTTCGCCGAATCTGTGGTATAATAATCCTCAGAGCCCACCCTACCGCGGATGAGCACCGATGAAGCGGCGCATACCCATTTTCCTGATCCTGACCGGCGTGCTCGGCAGCGTGGCAGCCATCGCTGCCGATGGGGCTTCCACGCAATTACCCGAGGCGTGGAAGCCCTACCTGTGGGTGGCATGGCCGGTGTTCATCGCCTGCACGCTGGCCGGGATCGCGCTGGTGGTGTGGCAATGGCGGCTCGAGCAG
>JANXAX010000138.1 GCA_025062175.1 Anaerolineae bacterium
GGAGGTGGAACGACTCTCCCAACACAATACGCAAGTGACCAACCGCATGCGCCAGATGGAGGCGACGTTGGATACATTGCCGCGCGAACACATCCGCGAAATGTATACCCAAGCGCTGGATGCCCAGCTGCGTTTCCTGATGATGCGTGGTCAGCTGGAGCAGCTGCAAGCCAAGCATCAGATGCTGGAACGCTATATCGAGATGCTTCAGATTGCGCTGGACACTTTCGCGTCCACACCGTCCGAGCCACAGGTTGGCGATGAGATTTCAGCCGAGGCGGTCTCTGGGAGCAGCCTGATCCGGATCATCAACGCTCAGGAATCAGAACGGCTTCTCCTGGCACGTCGCATGCATGACGGGCCGGCCCAAGCGCTGACCAACCTCATTCTGCAAGCGGAAATATGCGAACGCCTCTTTGACCGGGATCCAGTGCACGCACGCGAGGAACTGACCAATCTGAAGGAATCGGTGCAGCAGACGTTTGAAAAAGTGCGCAGCTTTATATTCGATCTACGCCCGATGATGCTGGACGATCTGGGATTGAATCCCACCATCAAACGTTATGTCCAGGACTTTGAGGCGAAGTCGGGCATTGTTTGTAATCTTAGTCTGACCGGCAAAGAACAGCGCCTGCCCAATTACATCGAGATCACCGTCTTCCGTGCACTGCAAGCACTGCTCAGCAATGTGCAGCGCCACGCCCATGCCACCCGCGTGGACATCACTTTAAACCTGGATGCACAAGGCCTGACGGTCAGGGTGGAAGATGATGGCGTGGGTTTTAACCCGGATGAGGTGATGGCGGCTGCGCGCCAGCGTAAGACGCTGGGCCTTATCACCCTGATCGAGCAAATTGAGCTCCTGGGTGGTACCATCACCTTCGACAGCGCGCCTGGGCGTGGCACCCATGTGCGCTTCCAGCTCCCGATAGTTGGAACCGCTTAATCAGCACCCCGCCTCCTCGCCCTCGCGTCGCTCGAGCTTGTGGCGCGAGTAGTCCCGAGTAGTCCTCTTGTCCCATTGACCCGCCTCTTTATATCCTCGATAATGAATAAAGGCAGGGGAGTTTTTGCCTATTGTTTGAGAGGATGGGCAACTGGGATGCTCCACCAGCAAAGATCGTCCGCACTTGCGGAGAGTAACCTAAAACAGATGTCGATCCATCAGGCAAGACCACGGGGCCAGGGCCTGGTAGAATTTGCGCTTATCCTGCCCTTGTTGCTGATGTTATTGCTGGGCATCATCGAGGGGGCACGTATCGCCTGGGCTTTTGTCACCGTGCAAGAGGCAGCGCGCGAGGCGGTGCGTTATGCCGTGTCCGGGCAGCCCTACAACCAGAACGGTGATCCCTGGACGTTTGGCGCCTCTCTGAGGGATGGGTACTATCCCGGGCTCTGCCTGCGCGGCATCGACGATTTCGGCAGCTGCGATACCATCGATCCTACCGCTTCCAATGCGATTGACCGCGTTGAGGCGATCAGCAACGTGGCGCTCCGCCATGCGCAAGGGTTAGCAGTGGAACGGTACGCGATCACCTCGGCCGTCTATACGGCGACCGGTTACTATGACAGGCCGGGTACGTTGGGCGTGCTCATCATCGGCCAGAGCGACGAGACCGACAGTGACGGCACACCGGACCACGCGGGACGGGAAGGCTTGAACGTCCTAGTGCAGGTCTATTATAACGTCGAAATGATCGACCCCATCTATACCGGCCTGGTTCGTCTGATCACGGGTGGACAGAATTTCATCCGCGTGTTCGGTTCCGCCCAGATGCAGAATGAGGGTGTGGATGCTGCGTTGGGCAGCATCCCACCGGTGGGCATCGCCACGCCGGTGCCACCTCAAGGCCCAGGAGGAGGTGCCCCACCGAGCGGTTGGCAGCCTATCATTATCAGTCCAGATGGGGTTACCTTCGAAGCGGGCAGTTCGATGCGCGTGCGCATCGAACAACATACCGCCGGCAATCATTACGACATTCACCTGGGGCCTATTATCCTGTGCAGTGATGTGATTGCTAACAACTTTGGCATTGCCGAGCCGACTTGCCCCATCCCTCCCGACTTTCCGCCGGGGGAGAACTATGAGCTCTTCTCCACTTTGCACGGTGACACCAGCAAGATCGCTGGAGGGGTGTATATTGCGATCACACGCATCAGTCAGCCCACTCTGTTGATCGTCGATGGCAATACCTGGCCAGCCGGCAGCCGGATTACCATCCAAGTGCGCAGCCACGAGCCATACCAGCGCTATGATATCTACTTCAATGGTGTGCATATTGGCACCACCGAAGCCACCGATGCCCATGGGGATGTGAATTTTGTGTGGCAGATTCCCAGCGACACACCACCGCGGGAGCTGCCCAGCTTCTACGATGTCGAGTCTCTGCTACAGGGCACGAGCTCGCCGCGTGTCGCCTCCACCTTCCTCTCCGTCACCACGCCGCAGATCTTAGTGCAGGGTGGCAATACCTGGCCAGCCGGCGCCATCTTACGCGCCAACCTGCGCCGCCACGCACCCAACCGCAGCTATGAGGTGCGTTGTAACGGCGAGTCGGTGGGTTCTTTCATGACTGACGGCGAAGGACGCAGCCTCGCAACCATCTTTTGTACGGTGCCGGCTACCTTTCCCGACACCGTGCCGCCCAACGGCTACTATACCATCATCTCCTATGACAACGGCATCCCTATTGGGCATGCCAACATCACCATCTCAACCCCCGTGGAACCCTACCTTAATGTGGTGGGGGGCTACGACTGGCCGGCCGGTAGCCCGATCGAGATCCAAATGTTCAGACATTTGCCCAACCGGAGTTATCGGTTGTATCTCGCGGATTGGGTTGTGGCGTGGACGATTGCCACAGACGGTAACGGCTACGCGCAGACGTCGTATATCATCCCGATCACGGCAACCGCAGCCTCGACCTATACGCTGCGCTCGTATGATATCTCAGCGGCGCAGACGGTGGCAACGCGCACCCTCACCGTGCGCACCGTGCCTCGGATCACCGTCCTCGAAGGCGACGTGGTGCAGCCCGGCACAGTCATCCATATCCAGTTGAACGGGCATGCCGCCTACACGGTCTATAACCTGTTCCTAGATGGCATCCTGATCGGCTCCATCCAGACCGATGGCAACGGCCAGGCGACTTTTGTGTATGACTTGAATCGCTTCGGCCGTATGGGAGGGCCGTTCGATCTAGAGTCCAGGTTAGGTGGCACACGTGCGGGGCACACCCGGCTCTCCATTGTAGCGGCCGATCTGGAGGTGGTGCGCATCGACTTGCCGCCCAATCCAGTTTTCAACACCGCCATCCCCATCACGGTCACGGTGCGCAATAGCTCAACGGTTACATTGTCCGGCATTTACTTCGACACAGATATCTATGTCGACCCAGCACATGTGCCAGATGTGACGGTGCCCTATCCGCCGGGGGATTTCAAACTGTGGATTGACGCGTTAGGGCCTTATAGCACTACGACGCTGGTGCAGGAGATTGTGCTCTACGGCGGAGGGCAACACCACATTTATGCGCGCACGAACACCTCGCAGTACATCCTCGAAAGCGACCGTGGCCGCTTTGCCAATAACATGGCCCATGTCATCGTGCAGCCGAATACATGCGCGGCACGAGTCAGCGAAGCGCTGACGACAGATGCCGAGCGGGACAACACGTGGTCACCTGGCTGGAATGCAGTCGCCTACGGCACTGCCAACGACACACCGCCCACCGCCAGCTATGTCATGGTGAGCGACGTGATCAGCGTGACCAGCCAGGGCAGCAGCCCCACCCGCAACGATGATAACGCTTCTAACGCGGGACACTATCTGGTCTATCGCGAGATCACGGGCGATTTCGATGTGTCGGTGCGCCTGACCCATCAAGGCACTCTGCCCAACGGCACGTTGGACGGCTGGGCACGTTTTGGCCTGGAAGTGCGCGACTCCACCGCTTCGACGGCGCGCAAGCTCTACGTCATGCGCTCCCGATCGAACGGCATCCAGGTCGGCCGGCGCACCAGCGATGGCGGCAGCGTCAGTGCGAGTGTGATTCCTAATACGAGCGGGCTGAGTCTGCCTGTGTGGCTGCGCATTGTGCGCTACGGCAACGATTTCGCTATCTACTACGCCAGCACGAGCAACGTGCCACCTGCGGAAGGTGATTGGGTGTATTTCAACACCTTTACCGTCCTGATGAGCGATCCTGTTCTAGTGGGGCTGGCCAACCTGTCCGCGAATGCCACGGCGGGAAATACTGTGCGCTTCGACAACTTCCAGCTGTGTATCGACCCGGCCAACTTGTCCGGTTGTGGTGAGGTGCTGGAACGGAACGGTCTAGTAGTGGTGGATGCCACCAACCATGTACAGAACGTGCCGCGTAGCCAGAAGCAATGGCAGGAAGTGACTCAAGGCGGCTATCGCGTGATGCAGGCGCTGCCAGATACTGGCACCACGATCGATAGCAACATCGCTACCACCAGCCCGGAGCTGCAATATCAGATCAACTTCACCACGGCAGGTGACTACTATATCTGGGTCTACGGCGCCGGTCCGAACGCCTCAGGCGACTCGCTTCACATCGGTCTGAACGGCACAGTACAGAGTACCTCAAGCTCCATCGACCTGGACGACACCAATGCGGTGCGTTGGTCGAATGTGCGCACGAACGGCGCGCAAGCGATTCTCAGCGGTGTCTCCGCTGGTGTGAATATCATCAACGTCTATATGCGCGAGGATGGTGTCTGGTTCTCCAAGATTCTGCTGACCACCGATCCCAATTTCGTGCCCACCAGGGCAATGGATCAATCCGCCTGCGCCGTCACAGCACCACCGGAGCCCTATCCGCCCGGCCTGATGGTCTGCACGCCATCCTATGCGCCGCTCTTGAAAAATGGAGACTTCGAACAGAATCCCGGCTACCAGACTGCCTGGGTGTATCCGCCTTCGGGTGTGAACATCTCAGCCAACAACCCCTATCGGGGGAGTTTGGGGTTGCGCATGGCCAGCTATCAGACCGGCAGTGGTTTCACGCGCCCCTGGTGCTATCAGGAGTTCACCATGCCGGACTGGATCAACGAAACCACCACGATGAAGCTGCGCCTGTGGAAGAGCATCAATTACATGAACACGCGCGAGGTCACTGACACGCTGCGTGTGGTGCTGCGCACGACCGGTATCACGCCTACCCTGGTCTCAACGCCGACGGTCATCGCACGTGGCGACGAGGGGTGTCCCGGCGTCTGCGATCAGCACTACCCCGTCGAGCGGGACCTTGCACAGGCGATGCGTGAATCGGGGCAGAATCCGATTAACTATGCCAATCAGCCGTTGCAGCTTTACTTCTACGATGATTCGAACGCGCTCGATTGTAGGAACTTCGGCCCGACGTGCTTCGCCACCGAGTTTTATCTGGACGACATCTCGCTGGAAGTGTGCACCACCCAGCCCTTGCCGCCTCTCGACGAGACCAAGGCGGTGATCCGCGGCAACTTGCGCATCGTTCAGAACGGTCAGCGCATCCAGAAACAGGGCGTGCGCGTGTGGGCCTACCGCCAGAACGGTGCGATGCTGACCACCTATAGCATTCACGACTCGACCTATGGCTTTTACAACATCGAACCAGGTGAGTACGTGATCTACGCCGAGTGGTGGGATGGCGCTGACCTCTACAACGCGCTGACGACCAGGCGCGTCAGCGCGGGCATCCAGTACTGGGTGAATCTGGATCTGTACTGATGGAGATGGACATGGCACTGGGCTGTCACACCACACCAGAAAGCGAACATCCGATGTGGCATCCGCACGGGTGGCGTCTCATGTGGCCGCTGGTGCTTGGGCTGCTATTCATGGCCTTGCTAGCATTTCCCCTGCTCGCCACCCCGGGGGGCGACCTGGACAACCGACCGATCAACCTCTCCAAACGCGCCGAGCTAGGCCTCAAGTCGGCAGACGCGGATCTGGATGCCAGCGCCGACGGCAAGTGGGTGGCGACGGTGTGGAGCCTGGGCTATGACCACAAACCGGACACCGCGCAGGTGGGAAATATTATGCTCAAGTCGGCCAACGTCATCACCGGCTGGGAGCGCCAGGTGTACGTCTTCACCGCGACGGCCACCCAATGGGCTCAGCAGCCGCGCCTGGTTTTCCACCCGTCAAACTCCTCGCAGGTAGCCGTGGTATGGGTGGTATGCCAGAACAAGGACGAACAGTGCGACACCATCCAGATGACCACCTGCGAGCTGGCCGCTTTTCCTGATCGCTGTCAGGCGCCTCAGACGGTGCATCGAGAAGTTGGTGCCACGCTGAGCAATCCGGACGTGGCGTATGATGGCAGCGGAGTGCTGCATTTTATCTGGCGCAGGAGCGGTGGCGAGGCTGGACTTTACTACAAAAGCGAAAATTTTCCAGCAACAAAGATCCCCAATACTGGCGCAAATTCATTCAACCCTTCGCTGGCGTGGAGCAGCGGCGGTGGTGGCCGTTTGCACCTGGTCTGGTATGAATATGCCGATCAAGTTTCAAATCGAGCTATTCGATACAGTCGCGATGATAATTTGAGCAATGATGGATGGCCTAACGTTCTATGCAGCTGGAGAGCAGCATCATCCTATCAGTTCACCGGTGGCACGAACCAACCCTATATCAAACCGTCCATTGCAGCGAGCGGCAACCACGTGTACTTGGTCTGGGATATGTGGCTGGGTAGCTCTGATCCATCGGATGCAAAGTTTCAACTGGTCTACGAACACAGCAGCGACAATGGCGAAACGTGGTTGACCGGACGCGGTGGAGAGGGCAAGGCATTGCCTGGCACTTCCTTCGGTGAAGAAGAACACCTGTATCTATCTCCCTTGAATAGCATTGCCGAAGAACAAACGCTGCGGCCTAGTATTGCATTGAATGGT
>JANXAX010000139.1 GCA_025062175.1 Anaerolineae bacterium
CTATGTGGATTGGTTGAGCGAAGTGGTCCACGGCCCGGTGAGCAACTGGATGCTCGCACTGCTTCATCTTGCAGGCCTGCGCGACAGTTGGGTGCAGGGACTGGTGGTGGATGGAATCATCGGGGGTGTCGGGGGTGTAGTGGTCTTCATCCCGGTGTTGATGACACTCTACCTGATGCTAGCATTTTTGGAGGACACCGGTTATATGGCGCGCGGCGCCTTTGTCATGGATAACCTAATGCATATATTGGGACTGCACGGCAAGAGCTTCCTGCCTATGTTGCTCGGATTCGGCTGCACAGTGCCCGCGCTCTACGCCACGCGCACGCTCGACAGTTTCAAGGACCGTTTTCTCACCGGCCTGCTCGTGCCCTTTATGAGCTGTGGAGCACGCTTGCCGGTATACGTGCTCTTTGCTTCTATTTTCTTTCCGGAGCACACCGGTCAGGTCGTCTTCCTGTTGTATCTGACCGGCGTCCTTATCGCCGTGTTATTGGGCATCCTGTTCAAAAACACGCTGTTCCGCCATTACGAGGAATCGCTGTTCGTGATGGAGCTGCCACCTTATCGAATGCCCACGTTGCGCTCGCTGTGGTTCCATATGTGGGAACATATCTCATCATTCCTGCGGCGAATTGTCACTGTGGTGCTGATCGCCAGCGTGGTGATCTGGTTTCTAACTGCCCTGCCGGTGCGCGGAGAAGCACCGTTCGGCGAGACGCCATTGCACGATAGTGCTTTTGCCTTCGTCGCGGAACAGATTGCCCCAGCATTGGTGCCTCTTGGCTTCGGCAGCTGGGAGAACAGTGGTGCGCTGCTCGCCGGATTGGTCGCCAAGGAGGTGATCATCAGCACTTTGGCCCAGGTCCATCAGGTAGGCCTTGAACAAGGGAAGGCGGCAGTTCCCCGAACCTTCTTCCAAGATATCGGCACAATCGGCCTGGGATTCATCGAAGCGACGTTTGATGTCTTTCGCTCATTGCCCCTTATCGTGGGGATCGATCTCCTCTCCGAAGAAGGGGGAGCACCCACTGTCCAACTGATGGAACCAATACGCGCAAGCTTCGCGCGCACCAGCGGCGGACATGGACAATTAGCGGCGGCAGCGTTTATGGTGTTCGTCCTGCTTTATACCCCGTGCATTGTGGCGACCACCACTGGCCACCAAGAGATGGGTGTGCGCTGGCTGCTCTTCGCTGTCTTCGGTCAGCTCATTTTGGCCTGGCTGGCCGCATGGATCATCTTCCAAGGCGGATTGCTGTTGGGAATAGGCTGACGAGTGGACAAATGACCCAACTCTGATAAAATTGGCGTTGTAAGCTGGTCAGCAGATGACTGCGGGGAGAGCATTTGCCCGTCCGGTTTGGACACCGGATTTTCGCGTAATGTTCCCAGGAAATAGTTCTGTGGCTATTGGACGCAACTTCCCCATTGAACAAGCCAACCTACTGGCACAGGCGGGGCTGAGGACTGAAGTCGCGCCTGATAGGCTTGTCGCTGAGCGTCCCTCCGTGTGGGCGCGTTGCTGCCGTCCGCGCAGGCGGACGGCTGGCCGCAGGTCCCCAAGCGGCGATTTTGATTGCTGAACTTACGGGCAATGAATGAGACTCGTCGTGGACGAGCTGAAGGATTGGTGTGCCACCCAGGACGAATCCAGAGCAGACCCGCACCTAGGCCGCTCTGGTCACTGAGCTTTCTTAGACGTCTCCAGTTGCCTTTTCGTCGGATAGGATAGAGGTGCTTGCGCCAATTATGCATATCTGACGATCCCGGCTAACGTATATTTGCAGTTTCAACTAGGGGGTTAGATCACCGTGAGCAAAAAAGTTATCACGTTCGGCGAAATTATGCTGCGCCTGTCACCACCTGACCACCTGCGCCTCAAACAGACTCGCCTCCTCGAGATGACTTTCGGCGGTGGTGAGGCCAACGTGGCCGTATCGCTGGCCAATTTCGGTGTTCCAGTGGATTACGTCACCCGCCTGCCTCCGAATGATCTGGGCGATGCGTGTATCATGTTCCTGCGCCAGTTCGGGGTGGGGGTGGGTAAAATCGTGCGCGGGGGCGAACGCCTGGGCATCTATTTCCTCGAGCATGGCGCGGTGCAGCGCGGCAGCAAGGTGCTTTATGACCGCGCCGGCTCCGCTATCGCGACCATCGAACGCGGGATGATTGATTGGAGACAGGTCTTCGCCGACGCCGACTGGTTCCACTGGACCGGCATCACCCCGGCCGTCTCCCCTAACCTGGCCGACGTGTGTCTTGAAGGCATCCAGGTGGCACGCGAAATGGGCTTGACCATCTCGTGTGACCTGAATTATCGCAAGAACCTGTGGCAGTGGGGCAAGAAAGCGTCTGAGGTGATGCCTGGCATGGTGCAATGGTGCGACATCGCGGTGGGCAATGAGGAAGATGCCGAGAAGGTGTTCGGCATCAAGGCTCCCGAGACAGACGTACAAGCCGGCCGCGTGGAAGCAGGACAGTACCGCTATGTCTGTGAGGAGCTGCAGCGCCGTTTTCCCAATCTGAAAATCGTGGCGATCACCCTGCGAGGCTCGATTTCGGCCAGCCATAACACCTGGAGTGGGGTGTTGTGGGATCAGGGGAACTTCTATATCGCGCCGCTTTATAACATCACCCACATCGTCGACCGCGTCGGCGCCGGCGATGCCTTTGTTGCTGGGCTGATCTACGGCTTGCGTGTCTATGGCGACGACCGGCAGAAAGCTCTGAACTTCGCCGTGGCGGCTTCGTGTTTGAAGCATTCCATCATGGGCGATTTCAACTTGGTGACGGTCCCGGAGGTCGAGGCGATCATGGCCGGCGATGTGTCGGGGCGGGTGTCACGCTGACAATGCCCGAGGCGCACTTCCTCCGCTGGGGCGCACATGTGCATAGATCACATCCTTTGTGGTAAAATAACGTAACACAGGATGCTCAAACTCTCTCGCCTTTGCGTCTCTGCATTCCGGATAAGCCTGGAACACGATGCACCATTTCCGAGAGGATAGAGTGCTATGATTGACGTAAACGATCTGAAAAAAGGGGTCACCTTCGAACTGGACGGCGAAATCTATCGCGTGTTGGAGTATCACCACATTAAGATGGGACGCGGCAATGCGACCATCCGCGTCAAGGCACGCAACTTGCGCACCGGGGCGACGGTGGAAAAATCATTCGTCTCGGGTGAACGGGTGCAGGACATCCGTCTGGAAAAGCGCCAGGTGCAGTATCTCTACCACGATGGCGACCTGTATACGTTTATGGACACCGAGACATATGAGCAGCCTGTGCTAACCGCCAGCATGTTGGGTGATCGAGTATATTATCTGACCGACGGGATGATGGTAAACCTGCTGACCTATGAAGGAGAACCGATCGACATCGAGTTTCCCACCACGGTGGACCTCGAAGTGGTGCATGCCGAGCCTGGGGTCGCTGGTGATACCGCTACCAGTGCCACCAAAGAGGTGATCGTTTCGACCGGTCTCAAGGTGCAGACCCCCTTGTTTGTCCAGGTTGGCGACATCATCCGTATTGATACGCGCACAGGGGAGTATGTGACGCGCGTCTAAGCGGGCGTGTTTATTCAAGTGCGTGCACGGCTGCCTTCAGGCGCTCTGCACTGCCCGGTTCCTCGCGCAGCCATGCACGTGCCGCATGGATGAGCTCCACCACGCGTTCAGGGTGGTGGGGCTGCTGGATTAGGATTGTATCGAAGGCTTCTGTGGGGGATGATGTCATAATCCGTTCCAGTAGGGTGCGTGTCGTCGGGTGGATGGGCAGCGTGTCGAGATCCTGATAGGTGATCCATCGCGCTTCTGCTGCATCATCACCCGCCTGCACCTCGCCGGCGACGTATTCCATCCAGAGATCGACAATGACATAGTGAAACCGCACCTGCCCCGTTTCGTCGCGCTGAATCACGTCAAAAGTGTAAATGGGGCTACCGGCACGGGCGATGATACCTGTTTCCTCGCGGAGCTCACGTTCGGCTGCGTGTTGCAACGTCTCACCCAGCTTCACACGCCCACCTGGGATAGCCCATGTGCCTTGACTGGGCGGGCTGGCACGTTTGACCAGAAGCACGCATCCATCCTTGACCAGCACAGCGCCTACCCCAACTTGGGGTGACTCCGGGTATTCACTGCGCTGCGAGGTCGTCATAGCGTTGCCATCTCCGGAACCGTGCTTCGCTGCTCTTCTCGATGGACAAGCAGATGCTCGGGCAGTTTAGGCGGTAAGATAACCGTGACGGCCCGTGGTACGACGCTGATGCGCACCGGCGTAGTGCCCACCGGCTCGGCATCGACGTGCACCGGCAACGGCTTACGCGTGCGCACCGACACGGACGAACAGCGATATTGATGCACTTTGGGGTCATGCACGTGAAAGCCTAGTGTCAGTCCCAAGATGTGATGAATAGTGGAAAAGAGACCACGTCCCTCGAAAACGGTCACGTCGAGCCGGCCGTCGTCCATCTTCGCATCTGGGGCGATGCGCCACAGACGACCATAGAGCTGTCCATTGCTGACAACTACCCAAAGCAGGCGCCGGCGCAGCTTGCGGCGGTCCACAGTCACTTGGCCACGATGGCCCATAAAATGGAGCACCACCAAAACGCTGGCGATCCCCCAGGCCAAGTAGCCCAATCGGCGAGTATCTTCAGAACGCACCTCACGTGTGATGGCCGCATCTAATCCAATGCCACACCACATGAAGAAATAGCGCTCTAGACCATCGCCTAGCTGGATATGACCCAGATCCAGGCGGCGGCGATGTCCCAGATGGATGATCTCGGCCGCTTCGCGCACCGCATGTGGCCGCAGCGGGCTCCAAATAGGGATGCCCACATCCGCCGCATACACATTGGCAGTGCCTGCCGGGATGACGCCCAGAGCCGTATCACTGCCCGCCAGACCATTGATCACTTCGTTGATAGTGCCATCGCCTCCGACAGCGACAGCCACATCATACCCGTCTTCCGCACAGCGCCGTGCCAGTCGGGTGGCGTCACATCGCGCCGTCGTTTCCATCCGTTCCACCCGCCACCCGCATCTTTCCAGGTAGCGCACCGCTTCGAAGACATGGTTATGGAAGTCGGCCGGGCCAGCGGCCGGGTTCAGGATCAGACACGCTTTCATAGCACCCCATCGTCTAAAATAAAATTAAAATGAGCTCCTTTGTGTCTCATAGCGCGACGTGTGCATACATAGAGCAAAGAGTCCCCGTCATCGGGCTGCCTGCGAGGGCGTGCCAGGCTATGCGGACTCGCGCTCTTTATCGCGATTCTTGAAATCCACGAAACGGTAACCGATGCCCCGTTCTGTCAAGATATATTGGGGATTGGCAGGGTCCTTTTCAATCTTTTGACGCAAGTACGTGATATAAAGGCGTAAATAATGGGTCTCATCGCGGTATTCATGCCCCCACACCTTGGCGAGCAGCGTCTCGTGGGGCATGGTCCAGCCGGCGTTGTTGACCAGGTGATAGAGAAGACGATACTCGGTCGGACGCAGTTTGATCACCTGGCCATCCACAATCACCTGACGCAAGTTAAAGTCGATCTGCAAACGATCATCCACACGGACGATAGATTGCTCGGCAGGTGCGGGGATCTCAGCACGTCGTAGCACTGCTTTGATGCGGCTGGAGAGCTCACGCGGCCCGAAAGGTTTGGTGACATAGTCATCCGCTCCCAGCTCCAGGCCGCGCACTTTGTCGTCTTCATCCCCCTTGACAGTGAGCATGATGACTGGCACATTGCTGAACTGACGGATCTCACGCAGCGTTTCGAAACCGTCCATCTCCGGCATCATGACATCCAGCAACACCAGATCGGGCAGGTCTTCACGTACACGTTTGATCGCTTCGAGTCCGTTGCTGGCTTCCAGCACCTGGTAGCCTTCCAGGTCGAGATTCATATGGATGAATCGCCGCATCCGGGGCTCATCATCCACGACTAGAATGCGCTTCGTGTCGTCCATCATACAACCTCGCTATGATGTTGGCGAGAGGTCCCCCCGAATGTTGTGTCTGCTATCCGTCGTGAACCGGGACGCTCATCGGCCGACAGGGGAAGAGCCAATTCGGTAACATAATATAACATATATATAGCCGGCAAGCAACAGGAACCACAAAGGGCATTTCAATTTGGGGACGCATTATGGTATGATAAATACGGATCGAATGGAGCATACCTTGCGACGCTCTCATCTCCATCTTATTATCTTGTTCCTTTATTTGCTGCTGGCACTGGTGCTGACCTGGCCGTTGGCAGCGCACCTCGTCAACCACGTCCCTGGCAGCCCTGTGTGGGCTTTTGACGAATTCACCTTCGTCTGGAATATGTGGTGGTTTAAGTTCAGCCTGCTGGATCTGCAGCGGTCGCCCCTCCATAGCGACTATATTTTCTATCCCTTGGGAATCGATCTGGTGCTGTATACGTACAACCTCTTCAATGCAGCGTTCGGGTTGCCTCTGCAGCTCCTCCTGCCGCTGCCACTGGCCTCCAACCTGGTCATTTTGACAGCCTACGTGCTGAGCGGTTACGGGGGGTACCTGCTGCTTCGTTATCTGCTAGGCCGACAATCGAACGAGCAAGGGAACAGCTGGCAACTCCACGGGGCCGCCTTTGTCGCCGGCGCGGTATATGCCTTTGCGGCCAGCCGCATGGTCTACGCGGCAATCGGCCACTATGATATGCTCACCGCGGAGTGGTTTCCTTTTTACGCGCTCTTCTTTCTAAAAACATTGCGGGAGCCAGGTTATAAGAATCCCGTCCTGGCTGGACTGTGCGCCGCTTTCGCATTGCTAGCTGAGATGAT
>JANXAX010000013.1 GCA_025062175.1 Anaerolineae bacterium
AACGGTTTGGTGACGAAGATCGGCCAGGAGCGGATCAACAGGACCAGCCCGATCACCACGACCAATAAACTGGTCGCGCCCGATATGGCGGCAGTGACATACCCGGCCGCTCGGTCGGTGGCTCGACGAATCACCAATCGCTCCATTCCATCGCCTCGCCACAACCGGACAATAGTAAAGTACGTCCCATCACTCCAACTTTGCCAACGTGGCACTGACCATTTCGCTGGATAATGCGACGTAGCCGACGGTGTCGGCAAGCGCTTGTCCCTGGTTGAGGATCCACACGATGAAAGTGCGGGTGGCGCCAGAGGGTTTGCCACGCGTTACCAGGAACAGTTCGCGGGCCGGAGGTGACGGATAGAGACCTCGTGCAACAGCATCGCGTGCCTGCGACAGAGTCTCTAATCGCTCTGAGGCATCTGCGACGCCGTTCTCATTGACATCGATGGGCAGTATGACCGCACCTGGCACTGGTTTACCAGACACCAGGTCAAATGCATAGCCGAGGTTATTATAGCCGATGCCCACTACATCCTTGACAACTGCCTCCATGAGTCCAGGATCTCCGTACACACCGATCCCTAGCAGGTCTTCCTGCCGTTTGCCCAGGTAATTCGCCCACGTCTCCGGCGCACCGGCAGCATCGGAACGGGTGTAGACGTGGATCGGGGCGGATACTTCGGGACGCCCCACCACTTGTCCCCAAGTGGTGATTCGACCGGTAATGTAAATATCGATGAGGATGTCGCGCGTGACCCCTGTGCGCATCAGGTCATCCAGCACCGGGTTTTGGGCGTTGACGACGGGAAAAACCGCATCCCGGGCCACCGGCACGGCGAAAGCACCCCGCCTCTCTTCTTCTGCTGAAATAGGACGCGACACCATTCCGATGTCCACCACGCCTCCTAGCACGTCGGCCATTCCCTTGCCCGCCCCGCCGGCGGAGATGTCAAACTCCACCGCAGGATGTTGCTTACGGAATTCTTCACTCCAACGCACTATTAAGGGGTAGAGTGCCCAGGCGCCCGAAATAGTGATCGTACCTTGCAGCTCGGTTGTGCCCTTCGGCATGTCGCTCGGCTGACAATGTGCCACGAAGAAGGAGGACAAAACTACTAGGAGTATCAGTGGATGAGATATCCCCTGCTTCATCGCTCGGCCGTCTCCTTTGGGCATCACTGCCAATCTGGATGTTACTTTAGCTCGAATATCGCCGTGGTTGCAAGCAAGTTTTTGAACCGTCGCGCCGGAATGCGCCGTGCGCCGGCCAAATAAATCTGTGCCGTGATGCGAATACCTTGTTGTTTGCAAAAGTCGCCGAAATCGCGCACAGTAAGGGGACGAATGCGCGGAGGCACATACCAGGGCTGAGGAAGATCTGGGGCCACCGGCATACGACCGGTGAACAACAAGCTCAAGCGACAACGCCAATGACCCCAGTTGGGGAAGCTGACGATCGCTCGCCTGCCGACCCGTAACATCTCGCGCAAGATAAAAGCAGGATCATTCAGATAGGGAAGCGTCTGGCTGAGAATAACAGTGTCGAACGAGCCGTCTGGGTAGTCGCCCAACCCCTCGTGTAGATTGCCCTGACGCACGCTCAGCCCTTTGCGCACGCAAGCCAGAACGCCTTCTTGAGAGAGCTCGATCCCGCGCCCCGTCACGCCCAGCACATCACGCAGATAACATAGCAGGGTGCCATCTCCGCAACCCAGGTCCAGCACCTTTTCTCCCGGCCGAATGAGCGCGGCGATGGCCTGCAGGTCAGGACGCAGTGACAGGGAGACGCTCCTTTCTGCTACAGCAGCAACCACTTCTTCACGAACGTCTGCCACACGATCCCCCTTTCTCAAGGAAGAATCTTGCCACGGATACCTGGCGCGGTCAAGCGTTCGAGGTACGTGCGCCAGGAGATTGCCACCCGAACGGTGAGAGGAAGCCTTGACAAAAAATGGTGCTCGCTCGATACCTGAGTCGTAGCTCAACCTTCCCCCAGGAGAATGAGCACCACCTGCGCTAGTCTATGAGGAAGTATACGCGATGAATGCTGCTGAAGCAAAAGGGATCCGGTTCTTGGAAAACCTGAACGGCTGGGGGCTCTTCCCAAAAACTTTCAGGAGCTCGTCTTGCGCCAGGACAGACCGAAAGTTATTATAAAGTTATTATCAAGAGCATCTCAGACGTCTTTGCGCTGTTGTCTAGAGGTCTTTTGCCCAATATGGGCACACTTTCACGGTTTGCTACTCAAGAGGGTGATAGGTAATGAAATGGCAACATTTCAGCCATAATGTACCATCAGCAGTTTCAATGCCATTCCTGGATGCGAACGGCAGGCTGGTCACGCTCGACCAATTTCGGGAGCGGAGCAATTTAGTGCTCTGCTTCTCTCACGGACTGGAATGCCAGGACTGTCAACAGTTGGTCGAACAATTCCTGGCGCGCTCCCAAGAGCTGGGTTTTGTGGACGCTCAGGTGCTCATTGTTCAGCCATCTGAGGTAACTGGTAAGAGCGCTCTGCCCCTTCCTCTGCATCTGGTATGGGATCGCGAAGGAGCTGCGCAGCGGAAGTTCAGGGCATGGATAAGACAGCCAATGGCGCGCGATGCGATTCTGGTGATCATTCTGGACCGATATGGTGCTCCTCAAGCGGCCTGTTCGGTTCCTCACGGCGCAGAGGGGAAGCTCGTGGCGGAAACGCTAGAATATCTGACGTTCATCGCTATTCAATGCCCCGAATGAGGTGCACCGGAGTGGCCCGTCGGGTCACTGGATTGAGCGAAGAAAAGACGACGCCGCTCCGTTTGCTGAGCGGCGTCACCGTCATAGCGTTCTTCGTCAACAACGGCACAGAGCTTAGCTGCTCTGTCCAGTTTGTTCTGACATCTCGATCTGCTCGGCCAAGTAGATTTGAAGCCCCATCTGGTTGATCTGATCCAGCTGGGCTTCCAGCCAGTCGACGTGACCTTCCTCGTCCAGGAGGATCGACTCAAGCAGCTCATGGCTGCCCACGTCACCCATTTCCATAGTGAGCTTGATGCCATCCGTATAGGATTTCACTGCCTCGTATTCTGATTCGAGATCGTACTTGTGCATTGCGGGCACATCGGCGCCGATATTGATCTTCTTGAGGACGCTCACAATAGGGCGACCTTCTAGGAACAGGATACGCGCGATGAGCTTCTCAGCATGTCGCATCTCGGTGATAGCACGCTTCTCAATGGCATCGGCCAGTTTTCCATAGCCCCAGTTCTCGCACATCTCGGCGTGCACCATATACTGGTTGATCGCGGTCAGCTCATCGGCCAGCAGGTCGTTGAGTTTGGCAATGACGGTATCATTTCCTTTCATGCTTTCCTCCTTATATCGCTATTTGAGATCAGTTGGGATGTCAGCCGGCTTTGCAAGCCAAAAGGATATATAATCACCTCTTCTCTGCGCGTGCCCGCCACAATCATCACGTTGTTAAAAAGCCATATACAACATTTGCATCATACATGGAGTCGTTCAACAAGGCAAAAAGGTTGGCAGCGGGTGTATTTCAAGTTGGGGGGTAAACATACGTATGCGCAGAACTTGACATATCTGGACGAACATGCTATTTTCACACTGTGATTGCCTCGGTCGATAAACCCAATGTTCTAGAGCGCCTCGGCCAATGCTCGATGACGAAAGGAGTAACATTTTCATGCCATCCCGCACAGAAATGATGGTTGCGCGACTTAAGGATTTGCAGGCCAGCAGCGCTGACATCGAAGCCTCAGCGGTGGTGAGCGTTGATGGCTTGATCATGGCCTCTTCGCTGCCGGCCGATGTCGAAGAAGATCGCGTGTCCGCCATGTCGGCTGCGATGCTCTCCCTAGGTGAGCGTATTGCGAGCGAACTGAGGCGCGGGACCCTTGAGCAAGTGTTTGTCCGGGGTAGCAAGGGATATGTCATTCTGATGTCCGTGGGCGAGGAAGCGGTGTTGACCGCTCTGGCCCGCAGCGAAGCCAAGCTGGGTCTGATTTTCCTCGACATGCGCCGCGCTGCAGAGGACCTGGCACGGCTGATCTGAGACTCCCACGGTCCACTTAACACATCCAGGTTCGGATGGACATTGCGGAGACCTCGTATCGTCTCAGCGATCCTGCGAGGTTGACGCTGCCAAGCAGCGTGGATGTTGTCAACGCTTTTCGATGAGCCGCCGGGGCAAGATGTAGTGAAGTAGGTTGGGTTTCTCAATCGGTGGCATTGGCAGCTCTTCGGAAAACAGTTTACTCTGATCTACCAACCACTGGTGCCGTGCCGCAATTGCCTGCTCGCTGCTCTTCAGCAGCGGTTCGAGTGTGCCCTCTGCGAGTAACGCCCGCAACGCGCGCACCTGTTCCATAAACGAATCCACCCAAGCCAGCAAATGAGCCCGGTTCGAGAGCAGCTCGTCGCACAGAGTGTCAGCGTCTTCGCCTATTAAACTCCCAATCGTATCGTAATTGCCCCCGATCAGCTTGCGCATATCACGCCAGCCACAGTCGGTCGTCACACTTCGCCATAGGGCCAGGGCCAACAACTGGGGCAGGTGAAACGCGCCAGCCACCAGACCATCGTGTTCGGTCGCGTCGAGGTAAAACGGTCTGGCACCTAGAAGCATGATCAGGCTGGACACTAGGTGGACTGCTTCAGGATGGGCACGTCGCGAGGGGGTGAGGCAGTAAAGATGGCCCTCGAAGAGGCTAGGACTGGCTGCTTGCGGACCGGAGGCGGAGGAGCTCACCAAAGGGTTGCCACCCACGAAGTTCACCGTCTCCGGCAGCAAGCGCTCGGCCATATCCAGGACCTTTTGCTTCAGCACCGCGGTGTCGGTGACGACACAGCCCGGCTTGAGATAGGGTGCAATGGCGGTCAGCGTGGCCTCAATGGCATGTAACGGGAGTGCCAGGATGATCAGGTCGGCGTTCTCGCAGGCGTTGATCAGATTCCAATCACTCCGGTCAATCGCTTTCATCTTGCGTGCGATGCCGACATGGTCGGCATTCTTATCATGCCCCACGATCTCAAGGGGCTGCGCGACGCGATGCAGCGCCAGCCCTATGGACGTGCCGATACAACCCGTGCCCACAATCGTGACCTGTGCCTTTTCTCCCACTTCTTAATCCACCTCCCATCAAGTGATCAATCCCACGATCAATCGAGCCGGTGTCATCACCAGTGTGCTGAACAAACCACCCCCCAGAAAAACCAGCAGCAGGAGAATAATAGGTCCAAAGGGCTCCAGCCTCCTGAATGACTCAGAGGCGGGATAGGGCAACACTCCATATAGGATGCTGAACCCATCCAGAGGAGCGATCGGCAGCGCGTTGAAAATGGCCAGCACCACGTTTAAAAACACGAAGGTGAAGACAATCTGGTAAGGGTCAGGGATGTAAGGCGAGTAGAACATGGGCGAAATCAGCTCTAGCTTGATAGGAATCGCGGCGGCAAATGCCATCGCCAAATTGGACAGGGGGCCTGATAAAGCGACGAGCGCCATTCCAGTCTTGGGGCCGTTGCGCAGCCGGTATGGGTTGACTGGCACCGGCTTGGCCCACCCGAACCCGACCGCCAACACCATAATAGCTCCTAGGACGTCGAGATGCTTGCGCGGGTCCAACGTCAGCCGTCCCTGATCATATGCGGTCGAATCACCCATCTGTAAGGCAGCCCACGCATGGGCACATTCGTGCACCGAGAAAGCCACCAACAGCGCGATGGCAAAGGCCAGGGTCTGTGCCAGGGGACGCCCCAGCATAAAGTTCTGCACCAGACTGATCAAAAAGAAAGCGATCAACGGGCTGAGGTCCAGACTGCCCACCTGGCTGAAGCGCCGTAACGGGATCAGTATCGGGTCCGTAATCTGGAAAAGCACCCGCATGAGCGGATTGTGCATGCTGATATACAACCCGAACATCGGCAGCCAGCTCACCAACACCCGGGCGAGGACAAGCCACTTCAGAATTTCAAGTCCATAGTACAGAGGTGATACTAAAGGTCCCATCGTTGATCCGATTCCCTCTCACGGTCATTGCCCAACCTGAATATCCACGAAGGCGGTCATCCCCCACTTCAGGGGGAGTGTGTCGACGTTCTTGAGTGCGATTGTGACTGTATAGGTGACATCGCCCCGTTTGGTCTCAGAACGTGGGGTGATCTTGGTGACAATGCCTTCGATCTCCTTGCCTGGCAGCGCATCCACGCGAACCACCGCGCGTTGTCCCAACGCTACTGACACAACATCCAGCTCACTGAGGTCGTCCGTGTCCACATACCATGTGGAACTGTCGCCCAGACTGATGACGGGAGCGCCGGCAGCGACGACCTCAGCGCTGCGGATACGGACCTGGGACACTATCCCGTCGAAGGGTGCTACCAGGTCATAATCGGCCAGTTTGTCGCGTGCGGCATCCAGATTGGAACGCGCTGTTTCCAGGGCGGCCTGGGCCGAGGCCAGACGTGCCTTGGCTGCGACCACTGCCGCTTCGGCGGCGGGCACGCCGGCTTCCGCCTGGTGCACGTTAGCTTCTGCCTGGACCACAGCGGCCTCGGCTACGGCGATCTGCTCGGCCGTTGGGCCGGCCTTGACCACTGCCAGGGCAGCTTCCGCTTCGGCAACCCCGGCGCGCGCGATTGCGATTTCTTCGGGTGTGGGACCACGTTTCAGCCGCTCGTACTGGGCCTTGGCAGCCTGATAATCCAGTGTGGCCTGCTCCAGGGCGAGTGCCTGCGGCGACTCCCCCTTGTTATCCGCCCAGGCGATCTTGTCGTATTCAGCCTGTGCGAGGCGTAGTGCCGCTTCTGCCTTCAACATCACCGCAGCCTGCGCCTCGATGTCCTCGGGCCGCGCGCCGGCCAGGATTTGATTCAGGCGCGCGCGGGCGGTTTGGACAGCCGCCTCCGCCTGGGCGATCTGCTCCGGGGTGGGGCCGCGTTTCACCTGGGCAAGCTGAGCCTGCGCGCTCAACAAAGCCGCCTTGGCCACTTCGACCGCTGCCTTGGCCCGCTCGACCCCTGTCTGCGCTTGTTGCACATCTGCCTCCGCCTGTTGGACGCTGGCCTCAGCTTGTTTCACCGCGTTCTCGGCCGCGGTCACAGCGGCGCGTGCCTCGACGTTGTCGAGGCGGGCGAGCAGCTGCCCCGTGCGGACATAGTCGCCTTCCTTGACCAGCACTTCGAGCACCCGCCCGGGCACCTTGAAGGACAGCTCCGCCCAACGTCCCGGCACCACGAAGCCCTCAGCTGAGACGACCGAAGCGGTGCTAGCCTGCAGCGCCAATTGGGCTTCGGCAATCGGTGTGGGCGTCACTGGCGCCAGGAAAGTGCGGTAGCCCCAATATCCACCCACGGCCAACATCAGCACCAGAAAGAAAAGAAACCATTTCATGCTGCTGCTCCGATGGAAATCTGCCAGCTACGCGAAGTTCATGAGTGCACTCACGAAATGCGTAGTCACAGCAACAGAATCTCGCATGGTTATCTCAAAAAGTTCGACGTTCAAGATCGGCCTCCGACCGCTTTCTTACATGCATGTTCGCGGCTCTGGTGGCGGGTGCCGCGCTGGGCATCCTGATGCACCGGCCGCAGGAAGCCGCTGCGCGTGTCCACGATGTAGGCAACTCGCTCGCGTGGCCGGATGTAACCATCCATTGTGCACTGGATGTTGCCATCTTCACGCGGCATAAAGTCATGGTAATGATGGCTGAACAGATCAAGGAAGTCTGCCGCGTACTCCAGGAACTCTTGATAGATGGTCTGTCGCACCGCCTCGCTTTCTGCCGCCGCCATGCGCCGCGCAAATTCGGCCACTCTTTCTGGGTCAAGCATACCTTATCCTATCCCATCCAGTTAAGTTGACATAATCATCCAGAACAGCAGACCATGGCCCTTCCCTGATTGTGTATAGACGCCCATCCTCAAGGCAACATCAAGCGCAAGAACTCCTCTTCAGCCTCCCGTGTCCACTCACGTCCGTCCTTCAGCCGGGCATACACGCTGGGCATCTTCTCCCTCAGCTCCGGCAGGGGAGTGAGCGGCAAGGGTTTGATGTTAGGGAAGATCACAACCTTGCCCGGAAAGCGGGCGTCGATCACGGCTTGCATGCCATCCCTGGCGGCTTCCAGCGAACCGATAGCCGCCAGCGAACGGTTGGTGTCCAGCTCGCCGGCTTCCACCTGCATCAACATCACTTGCATATCCTCGATGTTCGAGGCGGAATGACCGATGACGCGGGCGTCGCGGGCAAACAGCTCTGCCAAGTCCAGGTTGACCATCGTGCCGCGCTGCACGCCGGCGAAGACGTTCATCACCCCGCGCGGCGCCAAGTAGTGCGCAGCATCGGCGATGACATCCGGCACCGGCACTAACACGATGATGTCGTCGAACCCATCGCGCAGGAACTCCGCCATGGTGGCTTCATACGCTTCCCGGTTTGTAGGGTTGACACAGATCCACCGGATGCCCTTAGCAGCTGCCTCCACCCCGTACGAGTCGCACAGGTCGCGCAGGCGCAAGTCGCTGATGTCAGAACAGACGATCGTCGAGGGGCCATCGGTCAGCTGGACGGCGCGTTGCACGTGCATGCGTCCCATCGGCCCGCCGGCGCCCACAAACCAGACGCGCCCGCCCTTGCGCAGCGCCGAGCGCACCGGCACGTCGCTGTAGGCGCGTGCGACGTCCGGCGAGGTGCTCGCTACGTATACCCAACGGTTGTAGTGAATGCGCCCCACGTCGATGCTGACCGGGCGCGTCAGGCGGAGTTCGCCCACCAGCGCGGCCACGCCGAAATCGGCCAGATGCGGGCTGGTGATCTCGATGTCCTCAGCCGTGGGATGCAATAACACCAAGTCATCCACCGGCTTAAACGGCGGCGCACTTAGATCCACTACCTCGACCACAGGGATGCCCCATTGCGCTGCTCTCTGCTTGAGCCATGTGCTGAAGTGCAGCGGCACGCGGGTGAGCATCAAGCGCGCCGGGTGCGCTTCTTCGTCGAATCCAGCACTGATCGTGTAGGGGAGCTCATCTGAGAGAGGAGTGGACGGCCCGACAATCCAGAGCGTGCCGCCTGGCTTCAGAGCAGTGCGGTAGCGCAAACGGTACGCCGCAATCACGCATGCCCATGGCTCGACCAGGGCGCTTTCCACGTAGCCGGTAGTGGGTCGCACCGGGATCAGATAGTTGCCATCATCGCCGTTCAAGATGCGCTGATCAATCACATTATACTGGGAGAGCCCACCCTGGATCATGTAACCATACGCATAGCCCACACCGCCTACCTTGATGTCTGCTTGGATAATAAAGCGGTCTCCCACCTTATACTGATCGCGCAAGTTCTCGCCGACACCCACCACGGTCATACAGACCTCATGACCCAACACAATTGGCTCCCTACGAATGTCGCGGAAGATGCGCGGGTGTTTCTCGCCCAGGTTGATTACCTTGATGTCCGAAAAACACAGCCCACAGGCATCGTGGCGCACTAACAGCTCATCCGGTCCGTAGGCCGGCATGGGCACTTCGATGAAGGTACCGTCGAGGCCGAAATTCTCCAACCCCGCGCCGTAGAGCGGCCACAAACGATGGGTCTTGGGTAAGGGGGTGCTCCCAAGGCGATACGCTGCCAGCTTATCCGTCATCTGTCTATCCTTCCTTTCAATAACCTAGCTTACGCGTGGCTCGGTTTCTCGCCCCTAGATGACACCTGCATCCATCAACCTTGCCTGCTTTGGAGTTTCGTCAATAACTGCTCCGGAGTGGTCACCCCGATGCTCCGCAGCCGTTCTAGGCCCGGCTTGCCCGGCGGGATGCGGTAGCCCACCTGGGTGTAGAAATCGTTGCGCGCGCGTCGGTCGGGCAGGTGGTGACGTGCCCAGTCGCTCTGATAGCCGAGCCCCAGCGCGCGCTGCAACATCGTGTGTCCCCAAACGAAGTGGGCACCGTCCAAAAAGGCCTGCCGCAGCGGTTGCATCTCCGGCACGTCGAAGTCGTCCACCAATCTTTGGCCGAAGGCGTTCATTTCGGTGCCGATGTTGAGCGGCAATGCCAATTCTTGGGCCAGCTGCACGATCTCCCAAAGTTTCTGCACCTTGACGCGCCGCAGTTCGGGGTCACGGATGTTCCAATTGCGGTCTGGGATGATGTTCAGCGCCACGACACCCTGTTCCATCAGCAGATGTAGCAGCTCGTCAATTGCCTGCTCACCGGCGGACAACCCGTCCAACCACGCTGCACACGGCAATGCTCCACACGCCAGGATGAGCTGGTGCACTTCGGGAACAGTCGGGAAAGCTTCGGGCGTCGGAGGCACATATCCGACACCCCCTTGTTTCATTAGCTTAGCGCGGACGGTGTTCTGGAAGTGGGCGGGATCCTGCATCATATCCCGTACCTGCTCAACCGGGATTTGCAGACGCTCGCCCCAAAAGAGGGCGGGGTCGGACGTGCTGCGTTCTGCAGCACGCACATAGGCGACCACAATGTGACGTTCGGTCGGATTGCCGGCCGGGGTCAGGGGCAACACGTCGCGTTCATAGTCGATCGTGACCGGCGCCAGATAGGCGTTGACGCGACGAATGATATCCGTGTTGCGCTGTCACACGATGTGCCCCATGTGCGCCAGCACCTCGGCTGCCTCGGCCGGCACCTGGCTGGAAGTGAAGCCGATGCCCATATGGTAAGCGATGCCCGGCTCGCCGGGCGAGTTGATCTCGCGCGTGGCGAACTGGGGAATGAACACCCGCGTCTCCAGGCCCGCGGTGCCGCGCACACCCAGTGCCTCACACGCCGTCAAAAACTCTTCCACCCCGTGGAGCACGTCGAAATCGACGATGCCGATCACGCGAAAACCCTGTCGCCAGGCCAGCCAGGCCAGGCCGCTGGGCGAATAACCGTAGGCGTTGAAGGAGAAGAAGGTGTGACAGTGCATGTTCACCACGTCGCGCAGGGGTGGAGGGGAAATAGCGCCCTGGTCGGCCATTGCCTTGAGCGCGGCCAAGGCTGTCGCGCGCACGTGGGGGTCGAAGTCATTCAGCTGGGCTTCCCAGGTCGCAATCTGCGCCTCGAGTTCCATAATTCACCTTATCCCATGATTTTGCGTCGCAGGAGTTCATCGGGGCGGGTATGGATGCGCCGTACCGCTTCCAGGGACATAAAGCGTGGCCCGCCCAGGTTGTAGGTTCCCAGTCGGATGCGTGCCGCCTTGACCGCCATCGCGGTGATATTTTCCACCTGCTGTGGTGTGCTGCCCAACGCGATCAGGCCGTGGTTCTGCATCAGGATGACGCGGGGCACTTCGCCGTATTCGTCCAGATAGCGGCGGATGCGCTCGGCCACAGCGCGTGCCAAGGGCACCCCCGGGTCGACGTAGGGCACCACCACCGAGGCCGGCCCACACACCACAACCTCGTCAGGAAAGAGGCGGCCGCTCACCGCCGTCTCGAAGGCTGCGGCGCAGGTCAGAGCGTTGATCGCCGTGGGATGGGTGTGTCCCACGAAATTGACCCCTTCCAAGCCGAGCGCGATCGCATGGAGCACCGTCTCCACCGAAGGGTGTCCGCCGGTCGCGTCTACCTTGGCCTCTGTCAGCAGCTGTTTGAGGCGCTCGTCGGTCAGGTCGGGGACGTCCAGGATGGCCAGCACCCTGTCACGCCAGACGCGCACAAACCCCTCCCGTCCGATGGTACGCAGCTCATAGCCGCTGGCCTTCACCCAAAAGGTCTGGTCATCCGCCTTCGCTGAGGTGTTGCCCTCTCCAAGGATGACATAGTCCAGCTCTGGTTGGCCGAGATGGCGCGACATCGCGACCAATTGGTCGAGAACGGTGTCCTCCAATTGCGACCTCCACAGTAGAGAAATGATATGTGATCACGCGAAGCAGGACAAAACTTGCGGGAATAATCACACCCTGTCACGCGAAGCCCTTTACGCGCCCGTGGTCGCTTTTGCTCTTAAGGAGTGTACCATTAGCCTGAGGGATTGGTCAATTTGTCGAAACTTGCGCGAATTAACTTGCTAGCCTTTCAGCACGCTAGGCATTATCCTTACGCTCCCGGGTCGCCAAACAGCTGATCCTTTCCTCTGGAAAAACATCTTTGACAAACCGAATCGCTGCTGGTACTCTAATAGCTCGGGAACAACCTGTTTCGAAGATGAAAGGAGTACCGCGATGCCTCGCATGAAAGGGCCAGCCATTTTCCTCGCCCAATTTCTCAGAGATGTCGAACCCTACAATAACATCGAAAACATCGGCCGCTGGGTCGCCAGCCTGGGTTACAAAGGGGTGCAGATTCCCACTTGGGATCGGCGCGTCTTCGACCTGGACAGAGCCGCCGAATCGAAAATGTGGTGCGACGAGTACAAGGGGAAGCTGCGCGAGATGGGGTTGGAAATCACCGAGCTGCCCGGTTACCTGGCTGGCCAGGTGCTGGCCATGCCACCTGCGTATGAGACGTTGTTCGAGATATTTCACCCCGCCGGATTGCGCGGCGAGGCTCGCACCGAATGGGCGGCCGGCGAGCTGCGCAAGTGCATCCGCGCCTCGGTGAACATGGGCACCACAGTGATCCCAGTGATGTCGGGTGGCTTCGCCTGGCATATGTTCTACCCTTGGCCGCAGCGCCCCAAAGGCATCATTGAGGAAGCCTTCAAGGAGCTCGCCCGTCGCTGGCGCCCCTTACTGGACCTGGCGCACGACAATGGGTTGGTGTTCGCCTATGAGCTGCACCCCGGCTCAGATGTGTTCGACGGGGCAACCTACGAAATGTTCCTGGAATACACTGATAACCATCCCGCAGCGTGCATCAACTACGACCCCAGCCATTTCGTGCTGCAGCAACTAGACTATCTGGAGTTCATCCAGATCTACGGCGAGCGGATTAAGGGTTTCCACGTCAAGGATGCCGAATTTCGCCCCAACGGGCGCGTGGGAGTCTACGGCGGATATCTGCCCTGGGCCAAGCGCGCCGGCCGCTTCCGCTCGCTGGGCGACGGGCAGGTGGACTTCAAACGCGTGTTCACCCTGCTGGCCGAGGTGGGATACACCGGCTGGGCGGTGTTGGAGTGGGAATGCGCGGTCAAGAGCCCCGAACAGGGTGCCGCCGAGGGCGCCGCGTTTATCGAACGGCACATCATCGAGACCACGACGGTGGCCTTCGATGACTTCGCCAAGGTCGAGACCGACGTGCAGCGCAATCGTCGGATCTTGGGTCTTGACTGAGCGACTATACTTGGCGCTGTTGCCAGACCTATTATCTCAGAACAAGGAAGGAGGTTTGCAGTCATGGAATCCTGGAAGCGCAAATTGCGATTCGGTATGGTGGGAGGTGGTCAGGGAGCTTTCATCGGCGCCGTGCACCGCATTGCTGCCACCCTCGACCAACAGGCGGAGCTGGTCGCAGGCTGTTTCTCCCGCGACCCGGAGAACACCCGTATCACCGGAGAAAAGCTTTACCTTGACCCCGCACGCTGTTACCGTACCTATGAAGAGATGGCGGAGAAGGAGGCCAAGCTCCCTCCGGACAAGCGCATCGACTTCGTCAGCATCGTCACACCGAATGTATCGCACTTCCCCATCGCCAAGACCTTCCTCGAGCACGGTTTCCACGTCGTGTGCGACAAACCAATGACCTATACGCTGGATGAGGCAAAGGAGCTGGTCAAGCTGGTCGAGCAGACCGGCCTGGTCTTCGGCCTGACGCACAACTACACCGGCCACCCGCTCATCCGCCACGCGCGCCATCTGTTCCAAAGCGGCGAGATGGGCACCGTGCGCAAGGTGATCGTCGAATATTTGCAGGACTTCCTGATGACACCGCAAGAGAAGTTGGGCAGCAAGCAGGCAGCGTGGCGCGTCGACCCAGCCCAGGCAGGCATCGGCGGGACGATGGGCGACGTCGGCACGCACTGTGTCAATTTGCTCGAGTACGTCACCGGCGACCCAATCGTGCAGATCTGCGCTGACAAGAGCACCTTCTTACCGGGCCGTGTCCTGGATGAGGATGTGAACGCGCTGCTGCGCTTCAAAGGCGGTGGCAAGGGTGTGCTGACCATCAGCCAGGTAGCGTGCGGTGAGGAGAACAACCTCATCCTGCGCGTCTACTGCACCAACGGCGCCATCAAGTGGGCGCAGGAGAACCCCAATGTCCTGGAGCTGTACCGCTATGGCGAGCCGAAGCGCATCCTGACCCGCGCCGCCGGCTATCTGTCTCCGGCTGCCGCCGAAGCCACCCGTCTCCCACCCGGCCATCCCGAAGGTTATCTGGAGGCGTTTGCGACGATTTACGCCGGCGTGATCGAGGCCATCCGCCGCCATATCGACGGCCAGCCGCTCAAGCCTGAAGAGTACAAGTTCCCCACCGTATACGACGGCCTGCGTGGCATGCAATTCATCTATGCGGCCTATGAGTCCGCAACCAAGGGCTCCGTCTGGGTGGACATGTAGCCTTCAGCCGTGGTGACAGCCGCTTTGCGGCGCGCTCTGCGAGATTGCCGAAAGAGCTCCCGATACGTAAATCGGGAGCTCTTCCTTTGCCCCCGATACAAGTCAGGCTGACTCGCCCGGGTCAGTAGCTCGGTCGAACAGGTCGCGGTGGGCTTGGATGTGTTGGGTTTTGGTGGTCTTGGCGTAGACGCGCGTAGTGCCCGGATCTGCGTGTCCCAACACATCCTGGGTGAGTGCCAGGTCGCCGGTGAAGCCCAGGAAACGGGTGGCGAAGTAATGACGGAAGGAGTGCGGCGTGAGGTTGAAGCGTTCCAAGACACCCGCTTCTCGGGCGAGACGGGTGATAAGGCGCTCGACCGAGTAGGTGCTGAGCGGTAGGCGACGCTTGCCGGCGGCGCGGTCGTGACGGCAGAAGACCGGTTTGTCGGTCGGCACGCCAGAAGCTAATGAGTCCTGGCGCTCTTGAAGATAGCGCATCAATGCCCCCCAGGCCTGGTTGGAGAAGCGCACAAAGCGCGTGCGTCCCCCCTTACCGTGCACCCAGGCGCCCTGATCGGCGTAATCCAGGTCGCCGCGACGCAAGTGCACCAGCTCGCTGACGCGCATGCCAGTACTATATAGACATAATACGATGGCCTGGTCACGCAGCCAGATCAGCCGGAGACGGTGGCGTTGGGCCTCCTCGAGATCCGCACGTTCCAGCTCGACCGGCGGCTGCCGCACGACTTCCAGGATCGCCTCGATCACCTCGTCAGGAGGGAGGCGTTTCTCAATGGGCGGCGGGCGAAAACTGGTCTGCTTGTTCATCTCGGCGTTGAGCGCGGCATAGTCGCCGTAGGACAGAGGGATGGTGCCTTCCAGCGCCAGCTGGCGATAGAGGCCGGAGACCGCGCGCACATACAGCTGGCGGCTGCGCATCGAAAGCGGCTGCCCAGGTGCGTCGGAATCTGAGGCCGAGCGCCGCTGCGCTAGCCAGGGGATGAAATCCAGCGCTACCGCGCGCGTCAGCCGGGTAGGGGGATCCTCCGGCGAGATGCCCCGCTCAGCCAGGTAGGTCAGAAAGTGGATCAGACCAGTGCGATACGTACGTGCAGTGTGCAACGAGCGCCCCGCGCGTTGGCTCAGGAAGCGCTCGATTTCACGGGCGATAGTGGTGGAGGATGGTGTGTTCGGCAGGCAGGCAGGAGCCTCTTCCATACCCAGACCTCGCAATTTACTTGACATAATATTTCACGCCCAGGCAAGACAAGCACAACTTGGCCATTGCGCCAAACGATATGAGCGCTTGCGGTCGAGTCAGGTGACGCCCACACTGTACCCGTCAGCCAGAAGTGTCTCCGATTATAATGGAAGTGGAACTACAGCGCCGAAATCAGTTTGGATGTTCATCCTCAGCGATAAAGTTTTTGCCACGGCGGAGAGGTGAGCGTGGCCCGTCTTTTGACCGTGGCGGTGGAGTCCTCTCCCCCTGCTTATGATTTGTATAATATATCTTATACCAATCGTAGGTCATCTACCCTTCTCCCCTACATTCAAAATGTACCTTGTAAGTAGAATGGTTGGACGCAGTACGGGGTTCGTGCTAAAATGAAGATGTTGGGAGTTGAAAAGTGCAGCGCTATCCCTGCCTTGCTCGTAAGGAGGATAAGGGAGCGATGTCGGAAAATTTGGACGATATATTGGACCGGATCAACGGTTTGACGCCCGAGGAGCTCGAGCTGCTCAAGACGGTCAGCGCGCGCGGCGCCGTCACTGCCGACGAAGTGGCATTGGAGCTGGACCGCCCGGGCGATGATTTGAGCACGCTTATGAACGGGCTGGTCGAGAAAGGCTTGATCGAAGCGCACACGGTCAACATCGAGGACGAGAATTTCTCTATCTACCAGGTGGATCCGCGCATCCAGCGCTCGCTGAAGTGAGCTTTGAACGGCCGGCCGCCGCGGAGCCAGGCGTCCGGCCGTGCGATCTCCTCATAATACATGCCGGCTCAGGAGGGAGCGCGCCCTTATGCCTGAAAATGTCTTTCCCCTCGCGTGGTATACATCCCTGGGTGCTGTGGCGCTGCTCAGCCTCCTACTCACTGGTTACGAGCTGTTCAAAATCTTCCAGCCCGAATTCGTGCGCACGCTATGGAACTGGCACGCGTTCTTCCTCTTCGCGCTGAACGTCCTTGCCGCGCTGTTCACATGGGGATGCGTGCATATCCTGCTGGGCATCCGACCGACCCTCCTGAGCACGCTGGCCACCGGCCTGATCTTTCCGACCCTGCTGCGCAGCCGCTTCACCCTCTATCGCACCCTCGCCCCGCCGGCAGGCGAAGGGAAAAGCGTGATCGACGAACTCTCGCTCAAGATGGACGAAATCTACCACAGCCTGCAGAGTGCCCTCTATAAGGCGATCGACCGCAAGCTGGCACGCGAACGGGTTGTCCTTAACAAGCAGGTGCGCGACACGTCTCGGAAGCACAGATCAGCGAATGGTTGGCGGACGTCATCAGCAACATCACCATCGACGCCGACCGCGAGCGGCTGCAGGAGAAGCTGACCAGCATCTTGAACATCCCCGATGACGCCACGCGGCATCGCCAGCTGGGCAACCTGCTCATCCAGCTGAGCGACCGTCGCGAGTTGCAGCGCGCCATCCGCAACAAGACACTCACGCCACCGCCGCACTGAGAGACATTTTTGGAGGCGAAGCCGATGACTCAACCACTGCACATCCTTGCCCTGGTCTCTGAACCGTTGGTGGACGCCGCCGGCAACCCGGTGGCACGGCTGGGCCTGGAGCGCGAAATGCGGCGCATCCGCCAGCAGCTGACCAACCTGGGACGTGCCGGCGTCCTGCAGTTCTGCATCGCCACGCCGGGCAACCTGCTGGCCGCGCTGTGCCACGGCCCGGCGGACGTGCTCTTCTTCAGCGGCCACGGCAACACGGGCGAGCTAGTCTTTGAGGACGGGCGCGGGGGCGTCTATCCGATGGACGTGCCACACCTGCGCGCCCTCTTTGCGCCGCTCGGCGGACCGCCGTGCCGCGTGGCCTTCCTGAGCGCCTGCCGTTCAGCGAGTGTGGCACAGGCATTGCTGACGGCCGGGGTGCCGCATGTGGTGGCGGTGGACGCGGCGCAGCCCACCATGGCCCTGGCGGCCCAGGCGTTCGTCACGCACTTCTTCCCCTTCCTGGCGGCTGGCCGTTCGGTGTGCCAGGCATTCGACGCCGGCCGCGTCGCCGTGTTCACCGATCCCGAGACGAAGCGGACATTGGAAGGCTGGCTGGCCGTCGAGGCGGCGCGCGACCCGCACATCGCTGCGCTGGTGGCCCAACAACCACAGCTGGCCGACATCTTGCAGCAGCTAGAGGCGCTCAAGTTCACCCTGTTGCCGGAGCCGCAGGCCGGTGCGCCCGACCCCCACGTTGTCATCCCCTTCCCCAACGTGCCACATGGTCCACTGAAGGTGCACGACCTGCCCGAGCCGCCCAAAGAGCTGGGCATCACCCCCGAATTCTTCCTAGGTCGCGAGCACGACCTGCACCAGGTGCTGCAGCGCGTGCTAGACCACCGCTTGACCACCATCCGCGGCGGGGGTGGTGTGGGCAAGACCGAGCTGGCGCGCGAGGTAGGCCGTTGGTGCGCGCGCCGCGGGCTCTTTCCGGGTGGCATCTTCTTCGTTGGCCTGGGCAGTCTGGGCGAGGCGATCACCCCGACGGATGCGCGTGTGGCGATCGCGGCCACCGTCGCGGCGGGGCGGGACCTTTCCGCCATCACCGCCGACGACCGCGCGCTGGCAGCCGCGCTGCCACAGGATAGCTTGCTCATCCTGGACGAGCTGGACGCGCTGTGTTTCGCCCATCTGCGTGCGGCGCGCGCCCTGCTCGAAGCGCTGGCCAACGGCGGGCGCGCCCACGTGCTGGCGACCTCGCGCCAGGCCAGCGGCGCGGCGGGTGAACACCTCTACAAACTCCATCGCCTGCGCCC
>JANXAX010000140.1 GCA_025062175.1 Anaerolineae bacterium
AGCTTATAATGCCGGGCGAAACGCTTGACTTCATCCGACGGCACATCAGCCCCGCGTAAAGAGATGATATAAGGCAGTCCATACAGGCGCTTGAGCAGCCAACCCAACGGGCCGTCCGGCACACCAAAGAATATATGCACGATATCAGGCCGAAATTCCCGCACGTTAAACAGGCAATACCAAGCCGCGCTCAGCAAAAAGGTGGCCATCTCGAAGGTAGAGCAGTAATCCTGGCGCTGCCGAAAGACGGGCACCCGGTGCACCTCTACTCCGTGGATGAATTCGACGCGCTTCAGACCGCGGATGGGCATGATCAGCTCCCACACCAATCCCATTGTGTGGAGAATGAACCCGGATAGCAACAGTAGTGTACCCAAGAGGGTAAATCCGTGGTCGCTGATATCCTCTCCCCAGCTGATCTTGGCATAGGTGAGATACACCCAGAAGCCAAAACCCAAAAGAAGGCTGACGGAACCCATTAACGAGTAAATTTGCGAGGGTCGCGAGGTGACCACCCGTACAATGTGGCCCATCTCGACCAGGGATTCGGCAATCTTCTGGGATGCCTGGCCCCCGCCTGCACCGACAGGCGGAAACTCGTAATTGATGATCAGGATTCGCATCGCTCCTGTTTAGAAAATGTGGAAAGTTTGAAACATGGCCAGAGAAATGTCCCGCAGCAGGCACTTTCTTGATTATACACGGCGTCAAAGACTATGACGAACTCAGCCCAAGGCGTTGAAACCCAGCGCACAAGCCACTACTAGCCCGCTCATCTTTGCCATCTGGGGAGGGATCGTTATAATTGTCACCAACTCACGCACGACGGGTTATCAGGGTATCGTTCCGGGCGTCAACGCATAGTTCTTTAGATGACTCAGAAAACACCACTTATTTTGCCACACGCACCGTTTCACCCATAGGAGCGCTTGACAATGGGAAGTGTCCTCGTCCTGAACGCCACCTATGAGCCTATCAGTGTGGTTTCGATGCGACGGGCTGTGATCTTGCTTTTAAAGGAGAAAGCAGAGATCGTCGAAGCAGCCGAGGCGGAGCTGCGTGCCGCTAACTTCACCATTCGTGTGCCTCTCGTGATCCGTCTGGTCTACTATGTCCGTATCCCTTATAAGATATCCTTGCCTGTCACACGACGCACCGTGCTGGCACGTGATCACTACACATGCCAATACTGTGGACGTCAACCGGCCCGCAAGGATTTAACCGTCGATCACGTGATCCCGCGTTCGCGTGGCGGTCACACGTGCTGGGAGAATGTGGTCGCGGCCTGTGAGCGCTGCAACGGGCGCAAGGGCAATCGTACACCCGAAGAGGCCGGCATGACACTGCTTTCGCAGCCGTCGCGTCCCCGCTATATCGCCCTAGCCCTTGTGGAGGGCAGCGATGCCCGCCATGTGTGGGATAAATATCTGCGCTGAAGGAGATGCACTATGCCACCCTATCTCATCGGTATTGACGTGGGTACGACCGGAAGCAAAGTGGTGCTCGTCGATGCAGATGGCGCCGTCAAAGCGAGCGTGACCAATGAATATCCAATGTACACTCCCTATCCGGCCTGGGCAGAACAAGATCCTGCCGACTGGTGGACCGCCACCATCGCCAGCATTCGCCAGGCATTGGAAAAAGCGCAGGTCTCGGCCCAACAAGTAGCCGGCGTCGGTTTGACCGGCCAGATGCACGGCTTGGTGGCCTTGGATGCGCAAGGCCAACCGTTGCGCCGCTGCATCATGTGGAACGACCAGCGCACCGCCCCCCAATGTGCCACAATCACTCAGCAGCTCGGCATCCAGAACCTACTGCGCTGGACGGGCAACCCCGTCTTGCCTGGATTCACGGCCCCCAAGATCCTCTGGGTGCGCGAGAACGAGCCGGATGTGTATCGGCGCATCGCTAAAGTCTTGCTGCCCAAGGATTATGTGCGTTATTGCCTCACTGGGAGCTTCTTCAGCGACGTCTCAGACGCATCCGGCACATCCCTGTTCGATGTGGGTCAGCGTCGCTGGTCGGATGACATGCTCAAAGCGCTGGACATACCGCGTGCGTGGCTGCCGGAGGTGACCGAATCCCCCGCGGTCAGCGCGCGGATTAACGCGGACGCGGCCAAGCTGATCGGCCTGCTAGAGGGCACCCCCGTCGTGGGTGGAGGAGGCGACAATGCGGCCGCCAATGTTGGCGTAGGTGTCATTCGCGAAGGGATCGTCTCGGTGTCACTCGGCACTTCCGGGGTTGTGTTCGCCGCCTCCGACACGTATCGCGTCGAGCCGGAAGGCAAGCTGCACGCCTTCTGTCACGCGGTCCCCGGAATGTGGCATCTGATGGGGGTGATGCTCTCCGCCGCTGGTAGCTTCCGCTGGTTCCGTGATGCTCTGGGCGACGCAGAGCTGGCCCAAGCGGCTGAGACCGGTCGCGATGTCTATGACATCCTGACCGAAAAGGCCGCTGAGGTGGCTGCGGGCTGCGAAGGGTTGCTGTTCCTGCCTTATCTCACCGGCGAGCGGACACCCTATCCCGACCCTGATGCGCGCGGTGTCTTCTTCGGCCTCTCACTACGTCACCGCAAACCGCACCTGACACGTGCTGTCTTGGAAGGGGTTAGCTACGGCCTGCGTGATTCATTGGAGCTGATGAAAAACCTCGGGTTGCCCATCCAGCAGATCATCGCGCTGGGAGGCGGAGCGCGCAGTGCGCTGTGGCGCCAAATCCTCGCTGATGTGTTCAATATGGGATTGGTGACTGTCAACGTCACCGAAGGAGCACCCTATGGGGCGGCGCTCCTAGCTGGTGTAGGGGCTGGGGTCTATCAGGACGTCGCAACCGCTTGCAAAACGGTGGTGCGTGTTTCTGGAGAGACGGGTGTCAGTGCAGCCACATCAGTATATGCGGATTACTACCCGCGCTATCGCGCCCTCTACGCTGCCTTAGCGCCTGAGTTCAAGGCGTTGGCTGAAGTTGTCGCCCGCCACACCAGTGGTGCATAAGCTCTGCTGGAGCCTCATGATGACAAAATGGCCGGCACTCTTCGCAATGTGCCGGCCATTTTGTATTTCTGGACCGACCCTGCAGCTGCGAACCCATCAAACCGCCCTAAGCGCCTGATCCAAATCGGCGATCAAATCATCACAGTCCTCGATGCCAGTGGAATAGCGGATCAAGCTCTCGGGAATGCCCATCGCGGCGCGTTCTTCCGGTGTGCATTCCACATGACTGGTCGTTGCCGGCGGCCCCACCACTGTCTCGACAGCGCCCAGGTTGGCCGCCGGATGGGCATAGCGCAGGCGCGGCAAAAAGCGACGCACGGCGTCAAAGGTGTCATCTCTCAGCATAAAGCTCAACACGCCGCCAAAGCCACGCATCTGCCGTTTGGCAATCTCATGGCCAGGATGGGATTCCAGACCGGGATAGAACACGCGCGCCACGGCCGGATGTCCCTCCAAAAAGCGTGCGATGCGCAGCGCACTTTCGTTTTGCTGGCGCACACGCAGGTGAAGTGTTTTCATCCCGCGCAACAGGAGATAAGCGGCCATGGGGTCTAGCGAAGCCCCATTGATTTCACGGAAATGATAAATCTGTTGAACTAGTTCCCTACGGCCACATACTACACCGCCTAGCGCATCAGCATGGCCACCCAGAAACTTGGTGGCGCTGTGGATCACTAGGTCAGCCCCTAATTGCAAGGGGTTTTGATTAATCGGTGTGGCAAACGTATTGTCCACCACCACAATAGCGCCCACGGCATGACCGGCAGCTGCCAGACGGGCTAGGTCCACTACCTTGACGGTGGGATTGGTGGGACTCTCAAGATACAACAATCTGCAACCGCGCGCGATCTCGGCCTCGATCGCTTCGTGATCGGTGGTATCGCACAGAGTGACCTCCACGTGGAAACGGGGCAAGAATTCGGTGAAGATCTTATTGGTGCCCCCATATGTATCCTTGATGGAGACCACCCGGTCACCCGGGGACAACAAGGCGAACAAAGTGCTGCTGATGATCCCCATCCCGGTGGCTGCGCTGGTGGCCGCTTCTGCCCCCTCTAGGATACGTACCTTCTCTTCAAAGACCTGCACAGTGGGATTGGTGTTGCGTCCATAAATGTGTCCCGGTTTCTGACCGCGTGCCACCTGCAGCCATTCGTCCACATCACGATAGCCGAAGGAAACGCTGTGTACCACAGGCACCTGGGTGGCGTGCTGCATGAGGTATTCTTCTTCGCCCGCCCAAACGGACAGGGTACCTGGACCAGGATGGTTGAGAAGCATTCACATCCTCCGTGGAAGATCAAAATAAAGAAAAAGTCTTGTTGGCGATGACCTACTCTCCCAGGGGGCGGCCCCCCAAGTACCATCGGCGCTAGCGGGCTTAACTTCCGGGTTCGGGATGGGACCGGGTGTACCCCCGCTGCTCCAATCACCAACAAGACTTTTTCAAAATACAAATATCAAATACCAGGGGATGATGCAGCAACAAATGGGTATTTGATATTTGCCGCTGTGATATCAGGTAGCACCCTAACAACTGAATAGGACACTTGAAGCGGTCATACATCTCACGAGGTGAATAAGCCCTCGGCCATTAGTACGGCTTAGCTGAGCGTATTGCTACGCTTACACTTGCCGCCTATCAAGCGGGTCGTCTCCCCGCGGCCTTACCCGGTTGACCCGGTGGGTGACCTCATCTTGGAGCGAGTTTCCCACTTAGATGCTTTCAGCGGTTATCTCTGCCCGACATGGCTACCCAGCGATGCTCCTGGCGGAACAACTGGCACACCAGAGGTCGGTCCACCCCGGTCCTCTCGTACTGGGGGCAGCTCTCCTCAAGTCACCTGCGCCCGCAGCGGATAGAGACCGACCTGTCTCACGACGGTCTGAACCCAGCTCGCGTGCCACTTTAATGGGCGAACAGCCCAACCCTTGGGACCTACTCCAGCCCCAGGATGTGACGAGCCGACATCGAGGTGGCGAACCTGGTCGTCGATGTGAACTCTTGGACCAGACTACCCTGTTATCCCCGGGGTAGCTTTTATCCGGTAAGCCACGGCCCTTCCACCCGGTACCGTGGGATCACTAAGCCCGACTTTCGTCCCTGCTCGACTTGTAGGTCTCGCAGTCAAGCTCCCTTATGCCTTTGCACTCCACGGCTGGTTTCCAATCAGCCTGAGGGAACCTTTGGGCGCCTCCGTTACCTTTTAGGAGGCGACCGCCCCAGTCAAACTGCCCGCCTGGCACTGTCCCGACGCCGGATAACGGCTGCCGGTTAGGGTCAAGACTTGATCAGGCTGGTATTTCAACGGCGACTCCACCGAGGCTGGCGCCCCAGCTTCATAGCCTCCCACCTATCCTACACAAACCACACCCAAACTCAATGCCAAGTTGCAGTAAAGCTCCACGGGGTCTTTTTGTCCCGCTGCGGGCACTGCGCGTCTTCACGCAGTTCGCAGTTTCGCCGGGACCCTCCTCGGGACAGCGCCCCGGTCGTTACTCCTTTCGTGCGGGTCGGAACTTACCCGACAAGGAATTTCGCTACCTTAGGACCGTTATAGTTACGGCCGCCGTTCACCGGGGCTTCGGTTCAGAGCTTCGCTTGCGCTAACCCTTCCCCTTAACCTTCCGGCACTGGGCAGGAGTCAGCCCCTATACGTCAGCTTACGCTTTAGCAGAGACCTGTGGTTTTGTTAAACAGTCGGTAGAGCCGTTTCTCTGCGGCCCCGGCCAGCTGCGCAAGCGTGTTGCCTCACCAGCCAGGGCGATCCTTCTCCCGAAGTTACGGATCCATTTTGCCTAGTTCCTTAACGAGGGTTCTCCCGATCACCTTGGGATGCTCTCCCCGCCCACCAGTGTCGGTTTGCGGTACGGGCACCTGAGCCTCGACGCTTAGAGGCTTTTCTCGGCAGCATAGGCTCGGCCACATCTCCCTCGTTAGAGGGATTACCATCACCTCTCAGGCTCGGACCGCGGATTTGCCTGCGGTCGTCAACGCCCTACCGGCTTGGCACGACAGCATCTCCAACCTTCGCTGGCCTACCTGTCTGCGTCCCCCCATCGCTCCGCTCAGGTGGTACAGGAATATTAACCTGTTGTCCATCGCCTACGCCTTGCGGCCTCAGCTTAGGCCCGACTAACCCGACGCGGATTAACCTTCCGCCGGAAACCTTGGGCATACGGTGAACACGTTTCTCGCGTGTTTTACGCTACTCATGCCGGCATTCTCACTTCTGTGGGCCGCATCAGTCCTCACGGTCTGACTTGTATCTCCCACAGAACGCTCCCCTACTAATCTCCCATATGGGAGATTCCATAGCTTCGGTGGCAAGCTTGAGCCCCGTTACGTTTTCGGCGCAGGATCACTAGGCCAGTGAGCTATTACGCACTCTTTAAAGGATGGCTGCTTCTAAGCCAACCTCCTGGATGTCTCAGTAACCCCACATCCTTTCCCACTTAGCTTGCACTTGGGGACCTTAGCTGATGGTCTGGGCTCTTCCCCTCTCGACTACGGAACTCATCTCTCGTAGTCCAACTGCCGCGCTGTGGAGTATCGGCATTCGGAGTTTGGTTTGGTTTGGTAAGCGATAAGCCCCCTAGCCAATCCAGTGCTCTACCTCCGATACTGAACGCGCGACGCTAGCCCTAAAGCTATTTCGGGGAGAACAAGCTATCTCCGGGTTCGTTAGGCATTTCACCCCTACCCACAGCTCATCCGAGCACTTTGCAACGTACACCGGTTCGGTCCTCCACGAGAAGTTACTC
>JANXAX010000141.1 GCA_025062175.1 Anaerolineae bacterium
GACGGAGGAGGATGTGCGCGCCATCGCGCACCTGGCCCATGCAGTGCTCGATCTCGGGCGCCGATACCATCACCACAAGGCGCAAGTGCGCGTGAGCGTCAGCACGTTCGTCCCTCAGCCGCATACCCCCTTCCAATGGGCGGCGCTGGATCCGCCGGAGCTCATCCGACACAAGCAACAGCTGCTGCGCCATGCCTTCGGCCATCGTCATGGGATCATCTATAACTGGAACGACCCGCACGAATCGCTGCTCGAAGCTGCCCTGACGCGCGGCGACCGGCGGGTGGGTCAGGCGATTCTGACAGCGTGGCAAAACGGCTGTCGCTTTGACGCGTGGCATGAACACTTCAAACCGGCAAGCTGGGAAGCCGCCTTCCGGATGCATAACTTGGACATGCACTGGTACGCCACGCGACCGCGCGACGCGGATGAAGTCTTTCCCTGGGATCACATCGAGACGGGCGTCTCGCGTGCCTGGCTGTGGGCGGACTGGCAGGCGGCTCTGCGCGGCGAAGTCAAGGTGGATTGCCGTCACATATGTCACGGCTGCGGCATACTCCATACGTTTGCCGAGCTGCGCCGCGCTGGTCTAACCACTACATGGCAATGTCCTTCCGTCGCGTCAGCGACCAGCTCGGACGAGTGAAGTCACCGCGCATCAGCCTGTGGCCAGCCGCTGACGTGGACGGGTTCAAGCCGAGCCGCGCACAACCGCAAGCGACTGCAGGGGAGATATCCGCCGGCAGCGTCCCTCAGGCGCGCCTTAGCTGTCTTGTGCCCCCGCTTCCTGGGGGGCGAAGGGGAGTTCGCTCCTTCCCCTCCGGCGTGGGGCTGGGATGGAGGGAAGCCCCACCAACGGGTGCGATGCGTCCCCGCAGGTGGATGCGCAACGACGCGCCTACCAGATGTGACTTCAGTTGTCCAGCCCGGCGGCGCGCCGTCTGACTTCCTCCCAGGTCTGCCGCACAAAACGCGCAGCTTTCTCCACCCCTTCGCGCCCCTGATAAGAGGCTTCTTCCATACAAATCCAGCCGTCCCAACCGGCCTGAACCAGGCATTCAAACAGCTCTGGGAAAGGTGTGACCCCTGTGCCGAGCAGGACATGACGTAATTCGCCCTTGATGGCCGTGTCGGCCGCGTGTACGGTTACGACGCGGTGAAGTACTGCGCGCAGCAGCGCGAGCGGGTCGTCTGCGTAGGCAGCTGCATTGCCCGTGTCAAAGTTAATGCCCAGCCCGATCCCTTCCGTCTGCCGCACGATCTCCAGGAAGATGTCGGGTGATTGGGAAAAATCGGTATATTGCCAGGCGCCAGGCTTGGCGTGGTTTTCAAAAACGGGGACGACCCCGCTGTCGCGCACGCGCTCGAGCAGCCGGCTCAGTCCTTCGACGGCCCATGCAATCCCCTCTGCGCGCCCGGTTTCGGGATGGGCTTGACCATCCGTCACCCGCACATACCGAGCGCCCAGATCGGCGGCGACGCGGAAGACCTCCTCCTCCAGCTCCAATTCCCGCGCGCGCTGGGCAGGGTCGGGATGGGTGAAGTCGGGGTAGCTGGTCACCATGATCACCGGGATGCCGGCGGCCTCGATGTCACGACGCATGGCCTTGACCGCTTGGGGCGAGCGGTCCGGCACGAACAGGATGCTCAAATCGATGCCATCCAGCCCCAGCGCAGCCCCCAGGCGTGCCCACTCCCCGACCGTCATGCGACCGGCGATGATATCGGAGAAGAATGAGACCGGCAAGCAGCTGAGCTGCATGATGTCTACCTCCCTCTGCGCGCCTACGAGGCCCGACGCTCCTGCTCTGTCTCACGGACCGCCTTGTTGAGCGCACGTTCCAGCTCGGCATCCACCTCAGGGGGCAAGGGCACCGGGCCGGCGCTGGCGAGGATCTCCTGCACCCGTTCATGCGCCACCTCGTGGATCATTTTCCCTCCGCTCTTCAGCCATTGCTCAATGGTCTGACGGCGGAAGAGCACCGGGAAGAAGAGCTCCTCGCGAAAATGGCGCACCGTATGGTCGTGTTGCAGGAAACTGCCTCCCTGTCCCACTTCGCGGATGACGTCGACCGCCAGAGTATCTTCGTTGACGACGATGCCCTTCAAGATGCGCTTGATCATATGCACCAGCTCATCGCAGATGACCACCATTTCCTGACAACCATACTGGCCCCACGACATCGTACCCAAGCTCTGACACATTGTCATGCCGGCCAGGGCGTCGAGCAACATGTTCATCATTGCCTCGGCGGCTGCTTCGGCATCCGGCACCTTGGCTTCCACGCCACCCCCCAGTCCGTAGATGGGCAGGTTGTAGTGCCGAGCTAGCTGCGTCACCGCCAGCTTGCCCAGGCACTGCTCTGGGCTGCCGTAGGTGCATTGAGTGGTTTTCATGTCGAACACGTCGGTATCCGGTTTGAGCACTACCGGCGCACCCGGCTTGATCAATTGGGTGAGCACCACTCCAAACAGCACCTCGGCGATGGTGAGCACGACGGTGCCGGCCACCGTCGCTGGCCCGGTGGCGCCCATCAACGGGCCAGGTGAATAAAGGATCGGGACGCCGGCGTGGACGGCATCCACGATCCCCTCGTTCATAACCGCCACTTTGAGCGGTGATACCGGTGTGACAATCCCCAATACACTGGGCTTCTCGCGCAGGGCGCTTTCTCCGCCGGACGCAGCGGCGGTCATCTCCAGCAAGCGCACCGTGAACGGTCGTTCCAGGATGTTGATCACAGTGGGCTTGGTGGTGTTGCGAAAGATGGCGTCGAAGTCGTGGAAGAAGATGATATCCGTCGGATAATCGCCGGACATGCACAGCGTTTGCACAAAGTCGATGTTGGGCAGCGCGTGTCCGATGCGCGTGCTGGTGATCATATCCTGCTTGGTGGGCTGGCGCGCTTGCCAGAGCGCATAATCCCAGAAGAGCGGTTCGGAAGTGCCTCCCATGCCGTAGTAGACACGGCCGTGCTCCAAGAGCATATCCATCGCCGGGTCAAATCGTCCATATAAGACAAATGTGTGCGGTGCCGAGGCGAGAGCAGCATCGACCATCTCGGCCGGCACCCGAATGATGCGCGCATCGCGGTCGACGTGGGCACCACCTTTTGCCAAGATGTCCAGGAAGAGATCGGATTCGCTGAAAACACCTGGATCCCACAACAGCTCCAGGGCAGCTTGATGGATGCGCATCATCTCTTCCTCGGAGAGGATCTGCAAGTTGCCACCTTTTGCGCCTGTCTTCATCGCCTGTATACCTCCTCATCACTTATGCAACCGGCGGATGCCTCAGCAAGGGATGTGTCCGTGAGAAACGGACGACATGACAACTGCTTCGCTGCACGGGACACCTCAGCGGCGCCGACTGAAGACAAAAAGCTCCTGCTCTATATAGGTATCCCGTCGCAGGGGTCGGGCGAGGATTCCCACCAAGGACCATGTCACCGTGCTATAATGGGCGCGCAGCGTCACCGGTGCGGTTTCCGGAATAGTGACACGGAAGGGGATGGCTAATTCCTGACCGGGCTGTAGACGGGTGCGGCCGGCCAGCTTGACCGGCTTCGTTTCACGGAACGTGTTGCCTTTGCCCCGTGATACGTGCTCTTGACGCACCAACTCCAGGCGCACTTCCGACACGTCAAAACCTTTTTGCGGTCGTACCACGAACGTGCCCTGCGCCGTGTCGCCCAAACACCATTCCACCGAGGGCAAGGCGAAGCTGAGAGTCGCTTCATCCGGCTCATTGGAGAAGCCATACTCCCCTTCTCCAGCAGCTGCACCGGTCGGGGCGGAGAGCAGCTGGATAGGGAGCTGAGCTTCGATGTCCCGCGCCAGCTTGCGGGCGAGCGTGGCCTTGACAAACCACTCGACGTTCACAATCTTGCCATTGGGACAAGTCGGAGGTGCATCGGCAGGAATGGGCGCCACAAAGTCGAAAGCTTGCCCCCAACCGTTCGGGAGGGTGCCCTCCGGCAACAACCGTCGCTGTTGCACCACTTGTTCGTGGGTGGCCCATTTCTTCTCGATGCTGGAGTGTGCACTTCCATCCTCGTCGATGTCCCTGCTTTGATCGCGGTACTGATACTTCTCGCGACAGACCAACTGAGCGCGCGCTTCGGTGATGGTGAGTTCCCTCTGCACCTGGAGCTCAACCCTTGCACGCACCGTCTCACCAGCGTAGTAGTAGGGCTGGAGGGAACGGTCGACCGTTATCGCTGCCGTGGCCTTGCCGCCTCTGAGGAAATCGAACATTTGTGGCTCCTTTTCATCCCGCCTCGCGGGCAATATGGGGAATGGATAGACAAGGTGAATTCAGATTAGCACACTATGTAGTGAAGGGCAAAAAACTTTGTAACCAGGCACATCGCAAACTCGGGAAACGAAAAGCAGCGATTTCAATCACTCTTGCCGACAACCCCATTGCACCACTTTCCCCAGCAACGTACCCCGTGCGCCGCAGATTTTTGCCTGCGCAATCACCGGGTGATATAATGAGCTTTTGTGAACATGATCCACGCCCATCAGGACGGCCACGATGGGCTCATCAATCTCGTGAATCAGGATTCTCCCGATGGCAAACGTTGACGATCTCATCCGTTCGATTGAAAAAACTAAAGAGGACGTCCCCGACTTGCAGACGGGCGACACGGTGCGCGTGCACACGCGCATTGTGGAAGGCGACCGTGAGCGCGTGCAAGTATTCCAGGGCATTGTGATTCGCCAACATGGAACAGGTGCAGCACGCACGTTTACGGTGCGTCGTGTCGCTTCGCATGGGATCGGTGTGGAACGCACCTTTCCCTTGCACTCGCCACGGGTCGAGAAGATCGAGGTGGTGTCTCGCGCACGGGTGCGGCGTGCCAAGCTCTACTATCTGCGGGGGCGACGTGGCAAGTCCGCACGACTGAAAGAAGAGCGCCTGCGCATCTGAGTGTTTCACTGCAGAGCGCGGATGGCAACGGCTGCGACGCTCGATCTGGAGCGCACTCTGCACCGACAAGGGTATCGCTTCATCGCCGGTTTGGATGAAGCTGGACGCGGAGCATGGGCCGGCCCGGTGGTAGCGGCAGCGGTCATCTTGCCGCCGGAGCATCCCGATCTGGACACCTTGCTGGATGGCGTGTGTGACTCCAAGCAGCTCACTCCTTCTACGCGCATGCAGTTGGCGCAGCGCATTTGGGATATTGCATTGGCGGTCGGGGTTGGGTTCGGCGCGCCAGCCCTGATCGATCGCGAGGGGATTGTCCCCGCCACGCGCCATGCGATGATGCAGGCGTTGCGACGCCTGCATGTCACACCCGAAGCGTTGGTATTGGACTACGTGCGATTGCCGCAGATGCCGCTGCCGCAATACGCCATGCCCCGTGCCGATGCGCTTCATCTGTGTGTCGCAGCCGCTTCGATCATTGCCAAAGTGACGCGCGACTGCTTGATGGTGCTGTTGGCGCAACGCTATCCCGGCTACGGATTTGCCGTGCACAAAGGCTATGGCACCCCCGATCATCGTCGTGCGCTCATTCAAAAGGGCATCACCCCCATTCATCGCCGCTCCTTCACGCCCGTACGCGCGCTGGCAAAACAATCGCCCGCAAACGCCCAACTTGACGAATTCGATAATCGGGAGGATACTTGTTAAAGTTGATTGTAGCTGGCATAAGCGGATTTCGATACAACTTCTCAACTTAAAAGGCCAGGGAGGATATCCATGTATAAGATCATCATCGATTGGGACAAGTGTCAGGCGTGCGGGGACTGCGTGGACAGCTGCCCCAGCGAAGTGTTGGTCATGACCCAGAAAGATGGCAAAGATGTCGCGGAAGCTCTTCGCCCTGAGGACTGCATCGGCTGCGAGGCGTGTGTGGCGGCCTGCCCCGAGGAGGCCATTACAGTGACCGAGGAGTAAACAGCCACTTACAGCAGCGCTATCTTATGCAGTGAAGGGCTGAGCCACGGCTGCAGACGCCGTGGCTCGCGCCTTAGTCTGAGTCTATCCCGCGTCACCCAATGCAGGCGCTGCAATGTCCCGCTCCCGTTTCCTGCGAGGGCAATGTGGGAGCGAGCAAGCACGCCACGCGCGAACAGATGGCTCGCTTTCCCCGGGTGGGAGAAGGCCATGGTGAGGGGGCAAAGCGTTCCCTGACGGCCACGGCTCGGATGAGCGGCGCAGACGTCGGAGCTGCCGCTTGCCTTCATCCCCAATTTGACGTATCCCTGTCCCCTTTTCCCCGATGTGCCTTATGCTGCGCGCTATGTTAGAATAGGGCACAATGGAATTGCGAGACTTCATCGAACGTATCCGTGCGAACGGTTATCTGATCGAGATTGATTATCCCGTCAGCCCCCACCTAGAGATGGCACGCCTGGTGCACCAGCACGATGGGCAGCCGGTGTTGTTCACCCGGGTGGAGGGATATCCCGGATGGCGCGTGGTGGCCGGCATCTGTTCAGCGCGGCGCTATTTCGCCGAGGCGTTGGGGATCTCTGTCGAGCAGCTGCCTCATGTCCTGGCGGATGCGCTGGCACATCCTCAACCATGCCCTGTGGTAGAACACGCCCCTTGCCAGGAGGTGGTCGAGCCGGAGGTGGACCTGGGACGTTTGCCCATCCTGCGCCATTTTCCCTTTGACGGTGGGCGCTATGTCACTTCGGGCATCCTGATTTTGAACGACCCGGACCATGGCCCTAACGTGGCATTTCATCGCCTG
>JANXAX010000142.1 GCA_025062175.1 Anaerolineae bacterium
GATATCTACGTGGATGTGCCGCGCTTGCAGTATGACAAGCTCAGCAGCGACCGGCTTGGCGAACCGTCCAGCGTGGTACGTGCGCGCGTGGAAGCAGCACGCCAGCGTCAACGTGAACGTTTTGAACGTCTCCAGCGTGAACGTCAATCTGCCGGCACGAAGCAGGATGAGCGCCACGGCACAGGGCTGCAGTGTAATGCCGATATGGGGCCTGCCGAAGTGCGCATGTTTTGCCGCGTGGATGAAACCAGCCACCAGCTGCTCAAAGCGGCGGTGGCTCAGCTCCAGCTCAGCGCCCGTGCCTACCATCGCGTCCTCAAAGTGGCACGCACGATCGCCGACCTGGCCGGCAGTGAGGAAGTCCAAACGGTCCACATCGCGGAAGCCCTTCAATATCGCCCGCGTCGGTTGCTGCTGTGACTGACGGTGGGATCCCCTCTCCACTATGACACTTTGGGGTGCGGAGTGAGCTCGATATACCGACCGAGCCGCGCGCATGAGCAGGCGGCTCCAACTGCTCCCTAAGAGTGGCAACCCAGATCGGGGATGGGGAATAAAGGGTTAAGAAAACACGGCGGCCCTGTCTCGCGCTGAGCCTGCCCACGAGGCGATGAAATCTCGGTGTATTTTACAATAGTTGCGCATCCTCTCCAAGTCCATGGTGTTATAAAATTTGGAATTACTCAGGAGGTTGCAGAGATAAGTGGAGCTACTTGTAGATCGTACATCGATCCAACATCTCGAGCAATTTTAAGGAAACGAGAAAGGAGAGGATCGGATGAGCGAAACACGAGGTGCTCCCGCATTTCCCGGCATTGCCCGTGTGACCTTTATCATCCATTTCATCGTTGCGCTCGTCATCGGCGTGCTGCTGCTGTTCATACCGGCCACGTTTGGGGGATGGTTCGGTTATCCTGAAATACCGGACCTGATACCGGTGATCCGTGCCCTGGGCGCAATACTCCTTGGCCTCGGCGCTGGCACTTCGCTGTGCGGCATCTTCGCCAGCCGTTGGGAGTCAGTGGAGTACGTCGTGCGCGGCGAGATCGCTTACCTGGCACTGCAGACCATCGTTTTCGTCGTGTCGGCGATCATCGGCAGTGGCCCGCTGATCGGCAACATCGTCTTCGCGGTTATCTCTGTTATCCTCTTGGTGCTCTTCATCATCAGCTGGGTGAGCCGGCCGAGGTAAGCGTCACCGCCGTCCCGCTGTATCGTCCATAGGTCGTTCTAATAGTCTGGCCGCAGAGCTCTGCCAGGGAAAGGGGAGGTTTTGCGTCTTCTTCAGACGCTACTCCCACTCTGTCGGTGGCCGGCGATAGCGTTTGATCCCAGGCATGGCGGCGTTTTTCCTCGCGGCGCGCTCTGCGCGGGCAGCCGCGTTGGGATGGGTGGCTTTGCGCATTTTAGGCCGCACACTGCCTTACGGATCAGCGCAATGAGCCGCTCGACGGCATCCTGACGGTTGGCTTCCTAGCTGCGACAACGCCGTGCATCGACGACCAGCACCACCCGCTTGTGTTATGCGCTTGCTGGCCAGGCGTATCAGCCGCTCTTTGACCTCTTGCGGCAGAGAGGTGTTATGTCGCACGTCGAAGCGCAATTGTACCGCGCTGGAGACTTTGTTGACGTTCCGTCCACCTGGGCCGGAAGCGCGGGTGAATTCCCACTCCAACTCTTCCTCGTTCAAGCTAAGCTGCGCCGTGACCGGGATCATGAGTCTCGACTCAAGTCAGCCTGCTCGCCTTATCGCACTTTCCACGACACGGCGCAGCTCTTCCAGGGGATAGGGTTTGTGCAGAAACCCATCCGGCCTCTGGCCCTCAAGACGCTGGAGCACGTCCTGTAAGCTGTAGCCGCTGGTGAGTATAATGGGGACATCGGGCCGGATCGCACGTAATGCATGATAAATGCTCGCGCCATCCTGCTGTGGCATGGTCAGATCGAGGATGACGCACGCGATCTCGGCAACGTGTTCCTGGAACAAACGCACGCCTGCCTCTCCATCATTTGCGGTGAGCACTTGGAATCCCATCAGTTGCAATGCATCTGCCACCAGCTCGCACACCATGTCTTCGTCATCGACCACCAGGATGGTACCGGTGGAAGCGGTTTTCTCCTGTGCCTCCGTCTGAGCAGCCGGAACCGACGGAGCGGGGGCGGAGAGCTCGGAGGATTGTGCGACCGGTAAAAGGATGCGCACTGTAGTGCCGCGCCCTGGCGCGCTATCCACGGTAATTGCGCCATGGAGTGCGCGCACAATGCCTTGCACCGCTGCCATGCCCAGCCCGCGTCCGGCGAACTTAGTAGTGAAGAAAGGTTCGAACATGCGCGCGCGAGTGCACTCGTCCATACCGCAACCGGTGTCGCTTACCTCTACAAAGACATAAGGACCTGCAGGTGGCTTTTCCTCCAGACAGCTACGTTGTAGATACTCTTGATCGCATACCTGCACCCCAGTACGTAGTGTGATTACGCCGGGCTGTTCGCCGATCGCTTCTGAGGCGTTGGTGACCAGGTTCATAATAACCTGCTGGATCTGACCGACATCAGCGAGCACGGGTGGAAGCTGGGCTGCCAACTGTAGATCGAAAGAGGCAAAACGGGAAACGGCGGCGCTGAGCATCGTGCGGTTCTGCTCGATCAGCGCGTTGAGGTCGATCTCCTGGACAACAAACTGGCCCTTGCCGGCATAGGCTAACATCTGTCGCGTGAGATCGGTGGCGCGCCGGACCACTTGGAGCGCAGCGTCTAGATGCCAGCGCACGTTTGCGATATGGCTGACCTGCTGCTGCGCTATTTCAAGATGGCCCTGCAGCGCTGTCAACAGATTATTAAAGTCGTGGGCGACGCCTCCTGCCAGCACCCCCAGGCTCTCCAGTTTCTGCGCGTGCCACAGGCGACGCTCGAGTTCCAGCCGTTCCTCCTCGGCTCGTTTCTGCTCGGTGATGTCAATCAGGATACCTTGGCAGAGACGGGGCTCGCCCGTCCGCGCACGCAGGATGGTGGCGACTTCATGTACCCATATGATCCGGCCATCGCGGGTGACATAGCGATACTCACAGTTCATCGGAACGCCGTCGGTGCGCATCGTCTCATACGCAGCCAGGACGCGTGCGCGGTCATCGGGATGGAGACAACGCTGCCAGAGATCCGGTTGGGCGATCCATTCCTCTGGTGTATACCCCACCATAGTGCTCAGCTGGGGGCTGATGTAGAGCGTGGTGCCCACCTCGTCCAGCAAGCTGAGATACACTACCGCCGGCACTTGTTGCACCAGAGTACGGAAGCGCTCTTCGGTCTCCTGCAATGTCGCGGTGCGCTCGCGCACTTGCTGTTCCAACACGTCCTGCTGGCGCAGCTGCGTGGCGACAAACGCGCCGCTCAAGCCGGTCAACAGCAGACCGGCCAGGCCGATCAGCCATCCGGCGCGCGCCGGATAGGCGGCGTAGAACCCCTCGCCAGGACGTGCGACGATCGCCCAGGTGCGCCCGAAGACGAAGACAGGATGGACTGTGACCATTTGAGAGGGCAACAGATCTATCGTGGCAAGCTGGGTCTCCATAGAGGACTCTGCGGGATAACTGGCCAGGAGCAACGGTTTTTCTGGGGAGACCAGATCCACCAGGCTGACCTGCACATCCGGCCGCTCCGTCGACACATAGGGGGACAAAGCCTTGTGCAACAACGGCTGTAGATTCACGACACCCACAATAAATCCCTGGATGCGCTCAGCAGGGGTGCCGGTTTCTCTCGCACCGTCCAGCACAGGTTGGTAGACCGTCACACTTCTTTGCCACGTGTCACCGTCTGTCATAACCAGGGGATCCGTGGCTGTCACCAAACCAGTGCGTATCGCCGCTTCCATTGCGGAGCGCTGCGATGGATCTGCTCCGAGATCGAACCCCAACATCTTTCGGTTGTTGGCCAAAGGCTCGATATAGTAGATGGGATAGTATTCCATTCGATCCAGAGCGGGCGACATGTCCTTCTGCGTGGAACGCTCAGATATGGAAAAATGCTCTAAACCATCCTGACGTGCTAATGCCTCGTAATGGGCGCGTTCCTCAGGTGGCACGCGTGGTACCCATCCCAACGCCTGCAAACCCGGACGACCCAACAACGGCGTGGTGAACATATAGAACTCCCGGCGCGTCACCTGTTCGCTGCCCTGATGAAAGCGCGCTACACTCGCTAGATCGCTGCGCAGACCGAGCAGATTATCCCGTACTAGTGCCGTGCGCGATCCGGCTAGGTGCTGAAAGATGAGCCAGCGCTGGTGGCGTTCGCTCTCCGTAACGACAAGCACACCGAAACCGGTCAACATGAGCCCCAGGCTGAGCACCATCGCGGTCTCGCCGTGGCGCGGCCAGCTCACCGACCGATGCGTGACGCGCCGCTCATACCACTGCAACAGCGCCAGCGCCACCGGGAAGATCAACAAAGGCGCCAGGGTGATCAAATTGGGCAGCAGGCGACTGCGCTCGACCAATACATTCCATTCCGTAGCATCCACGTCGATGCCCACGCCCATCAGCACGCGGCCGTTCTGCGGGTCGATCACCGGTGCCAGGGCAGACATAAAGGTGCCGTATTCGTCGCTCCATCGCCCGATTGTCTTAGGGGTGCCCGAGCGCAGCAGGTCGAAATCATGGGGGGATGGTTGTTGGTAAACCGTCCCAGGGGGTGAGGCCCACGGGTCGTCCTCGGCCAGGCTCTCCGGACCGAACACGATGTGGTCCCCCCGCAGCGCCATCGTGTAGATGCTGCGCTGCCGGGTATAACGACTGTAGGCGATTAGCTGGGCACGCAGGCGCTCAAAGGCGGGTGTGCCTTTATCAGCGGCGGTGAAGGTGAGCGCTTTGACCAGCTCGGGGTCAATCGTGGCCGCAATCTGGCGCGCCTGATATAACAATTGGTCGCGCATATGCCTTTCGGTTTGTGCAGCCTGCCAATTGGCCGCGACCCATCCCAACAGCACGATGAGCGCAAAAGCTGGCGCCATCAGCAGCGGTCGCCAGCTCGTTGCTACATGACCTAAATGGCCATTTTTCATCTCTTCTGGTCTGAGCCTTACATCCAGAGTACTAGCATCATCATACCATCAGATACTGAACAATCCAATAGGAAAGATTTCTCAATTGTCAGCCTAGCGGGCTGGTATAATGTGTCCGTATGTGCTATGATATAATCTAAGAGTCATGACACAGCATGCAAACGGTTCGGCCGGGCAATTTTGGAACATCGGTGAGCCAGTTGTGCGAAGGCAAGGTTGGAGAAAGGGAAAAAAGATGACTGTGGAAAAGTTTGCCAAAGCTCTGTATATGGAGTTGGTAGAGGACAGGAATCTCGACCTGACGGAAGAGGATTTGCTGGCGGCACTGCGCGAAGCAGATCAGCGTACCTCGCCCAGCCCATTTGCCAGCTTGGAGGCGGCGCACCGACTGCTCGATCAGGTAGGGGTGCCAAAGCTCTTTTCGGATGGCACTGAGGCTCCCCTGGACGCTCGCTTGGTGGCATTCATCCGCCACGTGCAAGGAAGGCTGGCAGCTGCGAGTGGAGGGTGTAGCAGCTGCGCGCGCTGAAAGCGCTGGACAGAACCCACCTTTGACATATTGGCAGTGAGCGTTTGCCTGAAGAACAAATCCTAGCCTGTCGGGTATGCCTGCCAATCTCCCTCCAGAGTACTTTGAGGTTGAGAGGCGCTACCGTGAAGCAGAGTCGCTTCGCGAGAAGATCGCCCTGCTGGAGGAACTCATCAGCACGGTTCCCAAGCACAAAGGCACTGATCATCTACGCGCCGACCTGCGCCGCCAGCTTGCCAAGCTGAAGGCGGCGGCGCAAAGCAAAAAGAAACCGGCCCGTCAGGTTTCCGCTTTCCACATCCCACGCGAGGGAGCAGGACAAGCAGTGCTCGTCGGCCCAGCCAATGTAGGTAAATCGGCACTTGTGGCCGCTTTGACCAACGCTAACCCCGAGGTGGCAGACTATCCTTATACCACTTGGGTGCCTACACCTGGCATGATGCCGTTCGAAAACATCCAGATTCAGCTGGTGGATACACCTCCTCTCGATTTAGAGTTCAATGGAGGTGAGCTGTTCGATCTGATCCGACGGGCTGATCTCATCCTACTGGTGATCGACCTTCAGGCTGATCCTCTCGGTCAAATGGAAGATGCGCTGGCCATCTTACAAGCGCATCGCATCATCCCGCGACGACGCAACGCGCCACCGCCTCAAGAGGGACAACCGCCTGCCAAGCCGACGGTTATAGTGGTCAACAAGTGCGATCATGAACGCTTCGACGCGGATTATCAAGCATTATGTGAGTTGCTAGGCGACGACCTTCCGATGTTGGCCGTTTCGGCAGCTACCGGACGCAACTTAGAACAGCTCAAACGCTTCGTGTTTGAGCATCTGGGTGTGATCCGGGTATATTCTAAACCTCCTGGCAAGGAACCCGATTTGACTGTGCCGTTTGTCCTGAAAAAAGGCACCACCGTAGAAGAGCTAGCCGGCAAGGTCCATAAGGACTTTGTGGAAAAGCTCAAGTCAGCACGTATCTGGGGAAGCGGTGTCTTCGATGGCCAGCCGGTGGGGCGTGACTACGTGCTGCACGACGGGGATATTGTCGAATTGCGCATCTGACGAGATTTCTCCGGCTGGCACCCGCTTCGCTTTTTCAATGCT
>JANXAX010000143.1 GCA_025062175.1 Anaerolineae bacterium
AGACGATTACTTGACATAATATTTTCCTGCCACACTCAGTCGCCTTTCTGAAAGGTGCGGACGTGCTAGCCGATGGGGCGAGCATCAGTATAGAGATTCTGGCAGAAACTGTCAATTATTTGTCCTGCGCAACACCTCCAGGATGCCCAGAGCTGCGGCGACGTGCAAATACATGCCCTGGACGAACAGGTTGTCGACGAGATGGTGCACGCTCAGCGCAACCAGCATGCCGAGGATACCCGCCGCTATGGCGCGTTGCGCTCCCTGTGTCGTGCGCACCGCCTGCCAGCCGAGCCAAAAGAGGGAGCCCCACAGCGCACCGTAGAGCAATAACCCCACAAGACCGGTCTCTGCTGCCACGTTGAGGTAGAAATTATGGGCATGCCCTAACGGGTCGCGCCAGCGACCGATTGCGTAGAGGGGATAGACGACGGGATAGTTGCCCAGGCCGACTCCCAGCCAGAGATGGTCGCGCCACATATCCAGCGCTGCCTGCCAATGTGCCAGGCGCTCGATCACAGGGAAGTTGGCGTCGGTCACCTCAACAGTGGCGATATTGGCCGCCTGAGTCGGGGGGATCACCTCGGCAAAGCGCTGGGTGATGCCTGGCGGAAGCAGTTCTGTTGCGCCTGACATGACCACCACAAACAAAGCCGCGATGAGGAATCCGAAGAGGATAGCAGCGCGTCCGCTTCGCACAAGGCTGGTTGTGATAAGCGCCCCTAAGGCTCCCAGCCAGGCGCCGCGCGACTGGCTGGCATACAGTGCCACGCTGATGCCACCGCAGGTCACTGCTGCCAGACCAACTAGCAGGATGTGACTCCACTGCGGTGCTCGCAGCCATATAGAAACGCGTCCCAGACCCCACAAGGAGATGCTGTACGCAAGCGGTAAGGTCAAGCCCAGATAGCCAGCATAAGGATTGGGTTGCTGGAAAGTGCCATACGCGCGCAACATTTGCCCCTCAAAGATGAGAAATCCTTCCGGGCCGACCTGCATCCATGACTGGTAGATTCCCAAGACGGCCTGGGCGAGGGCCGCGACCAAGAAGACGGTCACTAACCAGGGGATGTGACGCTGACCCACAAGGGCAACGACGAACAGATAAAGGGTCAGCATCTCCACCCACTTGGCCGTTTCGCTCAGGGCAGCGCCCAGAGACAACGCCTGGGTCCAAGAGAATAGACAGGTGGCCAGCCACAGCAGCCAAGGCAACCCCAACGGCGCGGAGAGGATGATCTGCCTCTGGCTGGCCATGCGCAACAGCCAGGCAGCCAAGGTCAGCCCCAGCAATGCTTCCATGCCACCAACGCGCATGCCACCCACCTGGATGCTCACCAGCGGGCTGAAGGGGATGACGGGGATGAGAAGAAACAAGCCGAGAACAGGGTGAAGCAGGACCAGCAAAACCAGCAAGCTGCCGACGGTGAGAGGGACGGCGATGGGCAGCGGCAACCACGCCAGGGTGCCACCGAGGATCAGCACAGCACCAACCCGAACCGCGTGATGGGTGATCCGACTGCGCAGCACGTTGCTCGCGCCTGGGAACTCGGGAATTGCCCTCAGCAGCCACACCATGTCATGGACGACCATGCCTCACTCTCCCAAGCCCCAGACATTGAGCAGACGCCGGCCGTTCACATGACGCCACGCGAGGGTGTACCGGTAGCTGACGTCGGCGCCGAAGCTGCCGAAGACTATGCGTGGCAGGCGATGCAGCGGATGGCAGCTCAGTACGCGCAGGCCGCGGCGGACGATACTAAATGGACTATATGCACGACGACAGAAAGTGTCGTGCGCTTCTTCCAGCTCTTTAGGGGTCATGCGTTTGGGATAGAAGGTCAGGCGCGCCGTGTCGTAATAATAACGCCAGGGTTTGTCCATCAGGCGATTTTCGGCGCTCAGCTGTTCGCGAAAGGGGGTGCCCGGATACGGGGTCAGAATCGTTATGCTGAGGCTATTCAGGCCGCTCGCGCGCGCAAAGTCCCATGTGTTCACCGGCGTCTGGGGTGTGTCGTGATCAAAGCCGAAGACAAAGAGGCCCACCACGCTGATCTCATGCGCATGAATGCACTTGACCGTTTCCATATGTTGGGCGATCTGGCCTTGGCTCTGGTCTCCCAGTTCGTGCCGGTTTGCCAGATTGACCGACTCAAAGCCATGAACACCTTATCCAAATTGCGCCAGGGCGAGCAGGTCCGGATCCTCGCTGATCATGTTCAGAAATATTGTCGCAAGTCCATCCCGCGATACAGGTCAGCGACCTGCTCGGCATAACCGTTGAAAGGCAATGTGGGACGACGGCCGGACTCGCCGATGCGTTGCTCGCTGGCCTGCGACCAACGCGGATGGGGCACTTCAGGGTTCACATTCGCGTAGAAGCCATATTCATGAGGCGCGACGGTGGACCACAAGGTGGCCGGCTGCTCCTCCACCAGCTCGATCTTCACAATCGACTTGATGCTCTTGAAGCCGTATTTCCACGGCACCACCAGGCGCACCGGCGCACCATTCTGCACTGGCAAGGGGACGCCGTACAGCCCAGTGGCTAGGATCGTCAGCTCGTGCATCGCCTCGTCTAGGCGCAGGCCCTCCTGGTAGGGCCAGGGAAAGCCTGGCATACGCTGGCCAGGCATCTCCTCGGGCCGATAGACCGACTCGAAACGCACAAACCGCGCACTGCCCATCGGCTCCACTTCTTTAAGCAGCTGACTGAGAGGAAATCCCACCCATGGGATCACCATCGACCATGTCTCGACACAACGCATGCGATACACGCGCTCTTCCTGGGGGAACTTTTTAAGCAGGTCCTCCAGGTCGAAGGTGCGCGGACGGTGCACCAGGCCACCCACAGTGACCTCCCAGGGTGAGGTCTTGAAGTCCTTGGCCAACGCCGCTACACCTTGCTTGGACATCGTGAATTCGTAGAAATTGGTGTAGCCGGTCACCAGCTCGTAGGGTGTTAAAGGGTTGCCCAGCTCATCCTGTTGTGTCTGGGCATTCGGTGTCATGGGCGTGGGCGTTTTATCCTCCTGCGTGGCGACGGGAGTCGGGGTGACGCTGGGTCTGGATGTGGCTGCGGTGGTCGTGGTCGCTGGTGGTGGCACCAGAGATTGTGCCTGGGAAACAGTGCACGCCGGCAGCAACGTCCCGGCGACCCAGACGCCTATCATTTTCATAAACTGACGGCGTGTGTGATATATATGTTCAGGGGTGATTTCCGAGGGGTTGACCGATAGAAAACGGGACAAATTGCGAGACACGTATTATTCTCCTAATTACAAACCTTCTAGACAGCCAGCTGTAATCGGCACTCTTGACGCTTTATACAGCTTCTTCGCGCATGTAAGGGATGCCCAGTGCGGCCGGTGCACCGACGCGCTTGCGAAATGCCTCCCACCAGGTGATCAATACGAGTACGATAATAGTGAACGCATAGGGCAACATGTTCAAGAACGCTGCTGGGATGGTGGTGCCGGCTGCCTGCAAGCGGAATTGGACGGCGTTGACCCCACCGAACAGCAGCGCGCCCACCACTGCGCGCGCCGGATCCCATGTCGCAAAGATGACCAAGGCGATGGCAATCCAGCCCCGCCCGCTGGTCAGGTTCTCGGTCCAGCCCGGCGTGTAAGCCAGCGAGAGGTGGGCACCACCGAGTCCCACGAGCATGCCACCCAGGATGGTGTAAAAGTAGCGCAGGCCGGAGACATTGAGGCCCATTGCGTCGGCCGTGTGCGGACTCTCGCCCACTGCGCGTAGATGCAGGCCCGGTCGCGTCTTGTAGAGGATGAACCATGTCAGGGGCACGAGCAGATACATGCCGTACACCAGGATATCCTGGCGGAACATTGCGTCGCCGAACAAGGGGATCTCGCTCAACAAGGGCAGGGTGATCTTCTCGAAGCGGGGACCAACTTGGCCTACCAACGGTTGCCCACCCGGCCCCAGCCGCTGTCCTAGGAAGCTGGCCAATCCGGAGCCAAAGATGGTCAAGGCCAATCCCGAGACGACCTGGTCGGCGCGCAGGGTGATAGTCAGGAAGGCGTGGATCAATGCCAACATCCCGCCGACCGTGATCGCTGTGATCACCCCGACCCAGACACTGCCGGTGTGGAAGGCAGCCGCGAAAGCACTCACCGCGCCCATGATCATCATCCCCTCCACACCCAGGTTGAGGATACCAGAGCGCTCGGTCAGAATTTCCCCGATGGTGGCGTAGAGCAACGACGTGCCGGCACGGATGGTGATGGTCAGAATCGAGATGAACAGTGCCACATCCATAGCGTGTCACCCCTCTTGGGCCACTTGCACGACCTCGGCGGGCAGGCGACGCACGATGCGCAGCCGATAGCGCGTCAGGATGTTGCCGCCCAACATACAGAAGAGGATGGCGCCTTGCAATACCAAGGCCATCGCCGCAGGAAGGCCCATCGTGATTTGAATCTGATCTCCGCCCACCAGTAGAGCGGCCAACAGGAAAGCGACCACCACCACGCCCCACGGATTCAGCCGGGCGAGCCAGGCGACAATGATAGCGGTGAAGCCATAGCCAACCGCCAACCCGTGCTGCAAGCGGTGGGAGATGCCGGCCACCTCGGCCATGCCGGCCAGGCCAGCCAACCCTCCCGAAAGGAACATCACCAATATAATGTTGCGCGCGATGTCGATGCCGGCATAGCGCGCCGCGACGGGGTTCTCGCCGATCAGACGGATCTCATAACCCCAGCGGGTGCGGCTCAGCACTAGCCAGATGAAGATGGCCGCTAAGATGGCAAACACCAGGCCTAAATGCACCCGGCCAAACAGACGTGGCAACCAGGTGAACGTGGCAAACTGGGCCGTGCCGGGAAAGCCGAACCCCTTTGGATCTTTCCAGGGACCATAGTAGAGGTGCTGCAGCCAGAGGATAGCAATGTAGTTCAACATCAAGGTGGTGATGATCTCATTGACCCGGACGTATGCCTTTAACAGGCCAGGTAAGATGCCCCACGCCGCTCCAGCGGCGATGCCGGCCAGTGCCATCAGTGGCAGGAACACCCAGCGCGGTAGCCACGGCGCCATGTCGGGCAGCCAGAGCGCGACCGCCCCGGCGGCAAAGCCACCCATCACCAGCTGGCCCTCGGCGCCGATGTTCCAAAACAACATACGAAAGGCGATCGAGACGGCCAGGCCGCAGAGCATCAACGGGGTCGCTTTGACCAGCGTCTCGGTCAGGGCATAGAAGTCCCCCTCGATCCACTGTGCTGGCGTGCCGAACGCCCCTTCGAGCATAGCCGTATAGGTGCGCCATGGGTCGGCGCCGACCGCCTGCAGCAAGACGGCGCCAAATGCCAGCGCCAATAGCAGTGACCCCACCGGCACCAGAAATGCCGTAAGCTGGGATTCCTCTAAACGCTTCTCCAACCTTAATGCGAACGGCATACTACGTTCCCAACGCGCATCCGGGTGCAGAATGACCCATTTCTAAACCGAGGCAAGAGATACAGCCGCCGCGATTTTTCACCGTTCCTGTCCTTTTGGCGCATCGCCGCCCGCCGGCGCAGGGGGCATATGTTGCTCCCCGGCCATCATCAACCCCAGCTGCTCGATGTTGGCCGAGGCAGCGTCCACCACCCCCATGATCCGTCCTTCATACATGACGGCGATGCGGTCAGCCAGGGCCAGCAGCTCCTCCAGGTCCTCCGAGATCAGCAGGATGGCCGCCCCTTGGGCGCGTTGTTCGAGCAAGGTGCGGTGCACCGCCTCAGTGGCGCCCACATCCAGGCCACGGGTGGGATGGATGGCGATCAAAATGCGGCGGTGGTCGGCGGCGAAGTCGCGGCTGGCAGTGATCTCCCGCGCCAGGATGGTCTTCTGCAGGTTGCCGCCGGAAAGGGTGCGCACCGGCGACATCGGCGTCGGCGTGACAATCTGGAATGCCTGAATGAGTTGACGTGCAAAGTTCATGATCGCGCGCCGCGACAGGAAAGGTCCATTGGCGAGTGGCTCGCGGCGGTAGGCTTTCATGATCAGATTGTCGCTGACCGGCAGATTGCCGGCCAAACCCATGCCCAAGCGGTCACCGGGGATGTGACTGACGCCTGCTTCGATGAAGCGCAGCGGCGGCTGGTTGGTGAGGTCCTGGCCACGCACTAGGACGCGCCCGCGCGTCACCGGCCGCAAGCCGGTGACCACCTCGGCCAGCTCGCTCTGACCGTTGCCCGCCACGCCGGCGATGCCCAGGATCTCGCCGCTGCACACCTGCAAGGACACCCCGCGCAGCGCGGGTAACCCGCGGTCGTTGAGCGCCTCGACCTGTTCGATCTCCATGACAGGTGGTTCGCCGTCTCTGCACACCACGCCAGCTGGCTTCTCCAGGCGAAAGAGCACCTCACGGCCCACCATCAGCCGCGCCAGTTCGGCTTTGTTGGTGGCTGCCGTGTCCAACGTGGCGATGTTGCGTCCGGCGCGCAACACCGTCACGCGGTCGGAAAAGGCAATCACCTCGTCCAGCTTGTGGGTGATGAAGATGATCGCCTTGCCTTCCTCGGCCATGCGGCGCAAGGTGCGCCCCAGCTGCTCCGACTCCTGGGGCGTCAACACCGCCGTCGGCTCGTCCAGGATGAGCACCTCGGCGCCGCGGTAGAGCAGCTTGATGATCTCGACGCGCTGTTGCTCACCCACCGACAGCTGCCAGAT
>JANXAX010000144.1 GCA_025062175.1 Anaerolineae bacterium
CGCGTTACAGCTTTCGGACCTTGCCCCACATCTTGGTAGTGGAGCACGATGGTTACGTGGCACGTTCGCTTGCCTATCCGCTCGAGCGTGCGGGGTACGAGGTGCTCGTCTGCGGCCATGCAGAGGAAGCACGCGAGCTGATCGAGCAGCTTGGCCTGCCGCACGGCGCTGTCGTCGATCTCATCGCGCCTAACCAAGCCGGCGATGCGCTCTGCCAATGGATGAATGGGTTCAGCGACATCCCGACCATCGCACTGCTGCCATCCGATGCCTCTGAAGCGTGGTTGCGATCCATCCGCACCTACGCCGATGCGTGGATCGGTAAACCGTTCGAACCGGGCTACCTGGTGCACCGTGTGCAATGGCTGATGCACTACTTGGGCGATTCCAATCTGCCGCTCGCCCCCCTGGTGCAGGTGGACGACACTTTCGCGGTGGACTTTGTGCACCAGCGCATTCTCTTGGATGACTGCCAGCTCCCACTCAGTCCGTCCGAGACCAAGTTGCTGCACCTCTTAATGCGCCGTTCCGGTTGCGCCGTCTCTACAACATTTCTCGCCAGCCGCATGGAGCGCGCCTGCCGCTCCAACGGGGCTTCAGAAGAAGCGGTGCACGGGATTGCCAGTGCTTTGCAACAGAAGATCGCGGCCCTGCGGCCTGACAGGTGCTACATCCACGCGGTGGGGTGCTCCGGATATGCGTTTGTGCTGCCGCAAAGGGGGTGAGCTTCACCCCTTACGTACAGTTTTTTGACACGGTTTCGGACGGGGTGCGTAGACCGCACGCATCCATAAGGGGATCTTTCACCGCAGGGGCGCAAAGGATTGTAAAAAAATCTCAGTGTACGCTTGCGCTCTCGGCGGTGAATCCACAATTCTAAATCCGCGATCTACGATGCTGCTCCTTGTACAGTCGCGGTTCGGACACAGTAGCGTGGCGCGGATGAGCTGCTTCCTCGCTGGACGATGCCTGGTATGCTCTCCGTCGCCGGCATCCTTTAGCGCACCCGCGTCGCTGCCGGCATATACATTTTATCGATGTACTCCTTCAGCATCCGCGCGGTGCTGAATCTGGGCGCAATGCTGCGGATTGACTCGCGCACCATCCGTAACCAGCCGCGCGGTAGACCTTGTTCGTCGCGTTCGTAAAAGAGGGGGATCACCTGCTCCTCAAGAACGCTATATAACGAGCGGCTGTCCTCCCAATCCTGGGCTGCCGGGTCGAGATGCTCGTTGGGCTGTCCAACCGTCCAGCCGTTGCGACCGTTATATCCCTCTGCCCACCAGCCATCGCTGATGCTCACATTCAACACGCCATTGAGCGCTGCTTTCTGCCCGCTGGTACCACTGGCCTCGTTGGGCCGGCGCGGTGTGTTCAGCCAGACATCCGCGCCCTGGATCAGGTAGCGTGCCATGTTGATGTCATAATCCTCTAGGAAGACGATGTGCCCGGCCAGCCCGGGCTCTTTGGCGTGGCGGTACACATGGCGGATGATGTCCTTGCCCGGCTCGTCGGCCGGATGCGCCTTGCCGGCGAAGATGATCTGAACCGGTCGCCCGGGTTGGTTGAGCAGGCGTCGCAGCCGTTCGACGTCCTGGAAGAGGAGATAGGCGCGCTTATAAGTGGCAAAGCGTCGCGCGAAGCCGATGGTCAAGGCATCGCAATCGCACAATGAAGCCACGCTTTCCAGTTGCCACGTCTCCGCGCCCAGGCGGCGCAGATGCGCCCGTACGCGTTCGCGCACGAACGCGATCAGCGCACGCCGTAGCTGCTGTCGCACCGCCCACAGTGCGGTATCGGGGATGGAATCCACCGCCTCCCACACCGTCGGATCGTCCACGCGCTCCAACCAGTCGGCAGGTAGATATTCATCGTATAAAGCTTTCATCTCCGGCGCCAGCCAGCTGGCGGTGTGGACGCCGTTGGTGATCGCCTGGATGGGCACCTGCTCGACCGGCTGGTCGGGCCACAGGAAATGCCACATGCGGCGTGTCACCTCTCCATGCAACCGGCTGACGGCATTATGGCGGCCTGCCATGCGCAGTCCCAGCACGGTCATGCTGAAGATCGGCCCCCACGGCTGATCCTGACGGCCCAGATTCAGAAACGCATCCCGACTCAACCCCAACGCCTGCCAGTAACCGTTGAAGAAATGTTCGATCATATCAAACGGGAAGACGTCGTGTCCGGCTGGCACCGGCGTGTGGGTGGTGAACACCGAGGTAGCACGCACCTCTGCGAGCGCTTCCTCAAAAGACTTGCCAGCTTGCACCAGGCTGCGTGCATACTCCAGCAAAGCAAAGGCAGGATGGCCCTCGTTCACGTGCCACACCGCCGGCCGGATGCCCAGCGCCTGGAGCACCCGGGCGCCGCCGATGCCCAGCACCATCTCCTGCGAAAGGCGCATTTCGCGGTCGCCGCCGTATAGCCGCGCCGACAGGTGACGGTCGGGCGGGGCATTGGGATGGATATCAGTGTCCATCAGGTAGAGCGCCACCCGGCCGACCTGAATGTGCCACACCTTGGCGTAGATGGTGCGATCGGCCAGCTGCACCTCGACCACAACTTCACGCCCGTCGCGGTCGAAGGCGGGCAGGGCGGGCACTTCGGCAAAGTTCAGCTTTTCGTAAATTGCCTGCTGGGTGCCGTCAGCGTCGATCTGCTGGCGAAAGTAGCCCTGCGGGTAGAGGAAACCGACGCCCACAAAGGGCAATCCCAGGTCACTGGCCTGCTTGCAATGATCGCCGGAGAGGATGCCCAACCCACCCGAATAGATGGGCAGCGCCTCGTGCAGGCCGAATTCGGCCGAGAAGTACGCTACCGGGCCGTTGCCGAAGGTGGGATAATGGCGGCTGAACCAGGTGTCCTGTGCCGCCATGTAGGCGTCGAAGTCGGCCAATACGCTGTGATAACGGCGCAGGAATTCCGGCTGCCGCGCCACCCGTTCCAGCGTCACCTGACGGATCTCGCGCAACAGCCGCACTGGATTATGATACACCTCCTCCCACAGTGAGTCGTCCATGGCGCGGAACAGTTCCTGCGCGGCGGGATGCCACGACCACCACAGGTTGTAGGCCAGCTCAGCTAGACGCGACAGCCGCGACGGGATGGGGGTGAAACCGGAAGCGATCTGCAAGATGTCCAATCCATGCACTCCTTGATCCAACACTATCCTTCTCCCAGATATGTCGCGGTTTCCATTCCAAACCGCCTGATTGTAAAGGGGGAAGCGAGGAAGCGTCAAACTGCAGGTGTACCCGTGCTAATGCGTGTGCCCGCGCCGAGCGTGCCCAGCAAGGCATCCCGCACCCGGCCTGGGATGGCACCGGAGACAATGCTGACCTGTAACTCCGGATGTGCCTGTACCAGCTCGATCATGATCTGCACTTTGCTCACCATACCACCGGTTACATCCACGGCGTGGGATGCTCCTAGTACCGTGCGCACCGCTTCCCATTCGGTCGGGGTAATCCAAGCGATGCGGCGCGCGGATGGGTCACGTATCGGATCGCGCTCGTACACGCCGTCCACCATGCCTGCTAGCACGATGCGCGCCGGGCGCAAGTGTACCGCCAAGTAGGCGAAGATCTGTTCGGTGGAGATGATGGTGAAACCTTGGCGCTCATCCAACGCCACATCGCCGTAGACGACCGGGGTCAGGCCGGCGTCTAGGGCACGCTCGAGCGGTTCCACGGCCAGCACACACAGCTGCCTGCCCCGACACAGTGCCGAAGCCGAGGGTTGGAAGCTCACCGCCGCCACGCCCTCATCGAGCAGCCAGCCGACGACCAGGCGGTTGAGCTGCGCTGCGGCATGAGCCGTCTCGGCAAAACCGCGCCAGCTCGTGACATCGCGCCAACCCTCATGGGTGCGGTAGCGGTGCGCCACCACATGCCCAAACGAGCCCGACCCGTGCCCGATGACCAGGCGCATCGCAGGATTGGCCCGCATAGCCTGGACGATCTCGCGGGCGATGCGGCGCACCACATCCTCCCGTGCGGTGAAGGGGGTCTGCTTATCGGTGATCACCGAGCCGCCCAGCTTAAGAAACACTTGCTGCGTCATCGTGCTATGCCCTCTCGACCGTTCCCAACACGTAGCGGTGATGTGCCCATCCCAGCTTCAGCTGCCAGGGAAGGGGCAGGTCTTCAAGCCAGGCATAGCGCATTACCCGCGCGGGCAGATCCGGCCGCTGGCCCAGGTAATAGGCCATAGTGCTCCAATTCCAGCGTTCGCCGGTGAAGCGCGCGTGCAAGCGCGGACTGCCGATGCCGAGGCGGCGCAGCACCTCTGCCGCTGGCATCACCGTGTCGGGCCACGGGGGAATGTCCATCACCCCTTCTTCGATCAGGTGCAGACCGGCGGCGCGCAAGACGCGCTTGATGCGTCCGATGTCGGTCCATTCTTCCGCCACAGTGTCGAAAAACGCGCGCTCCAACAGATACTTACGCAGTAGGTAACCGGGCTGCAGCGGATTGGGCATGGCGACGAACACCAGTCGCCGGCTAACGCGCACCAGCTCGCGCAACAAGCCGGCCGGGTCGGGCAGGTACCACAACCCAGCCCACTGCCACGCCAGATCAAATGTGCCATCGGCGAAGGGCAGACAGCTGAAATCCCGATGCAGCACCAGATGCACCGGCAAGTCCAGCTGCTGCCAGATGCGCTGCACACCTTGTAACCGTTCGGCCACCTCGTCGACCAGAGTGACCGTGCATCCGCGGCGCGCCAGCGGCACACTGTTAATACCGCTGACGCCCGCCATGCCATACAGAGGTGCTTCCAACACCGAACGGATGCCGAAGCGTTCCCACAAGCGTTCCAGATAGCGGCCCAGCACCAGGCGCTCGTAGACCAGGCCGAGCCCCTCGTTGTAATCGCTGAGGTAGCGTTTCCAAGTGGGTTCTGTGTTGGCGTCTGGCATCGGAGAGCTCCGCTCAGCGTGGATCCAAGGGTTGGGGGGGATTCTGTGCCGTCCCCTGTGGCACCAGGCGCGTGGCGCCCAACACCGGTCGCCCACTGCGTTCGTAGAAGGCGGCGGCGATGTCCTCCTCCAGCGCCAGAGGCCGGTACAACACCTTGAACTCACGGCTGCGGTCGAAGATGATCTCATCAGGCGCACGCCACAGATAGACAGTGTCTGGTTGACGTATGAAACGCTCCAGCCGGGCGGTGAGCGCGGCATCGGGCTGCCACTGGTAGCCAAACGCTTCCACTGGTCGCACTGCGCCAAGAGTCAGGAAATGCACCGGCGCGGCGATGCCCCAATCCATCGCCACGACTGGCAATGTGCCCCGCCCTGCGGCCGTATATTCCCGCTGCGCGGTGGCCAGCCAATCCGCCAGGTCGTAGATAGCGTCTGAATGGGCGCTGAGTCCGCCACTGCGTGTCAACGCCTGATGATAGCGCACGTCGTTGGCGGCGCTCATCGCCCATGCCGCGCCGAGGAGCGTCAGCATGCCAATCACCCCGGCAGGCAGAGGACGCCTGCTAGGGACGACTCTCGCCGTTGGTGTGCCGATATCCTGCCCGCATTCGCATGCCACCCGGAGCAGATACCCGACGCTGCCACCCAGCGCCAGGGCTGGCCACGGCATCAGGACAGCGAAATGGGTCACCCACAACGCCGAGACGGTGACGCAGCTGGATAACAGCACCCCCAGCATCACGATAAAGGGCACCAGCGCGCCGTATCGCGGTTGCGGGTCGCGTCGCCAGGCCCAGATGAGGCCAGCGAATCCCGCCGCCAGGGCGAGGGGAACGAGCCAGTTGGCGTAATGATCACCCAGGTACCACAAGTGGTCGCCGGTCAGCACGGCCAGCAATTGCTTACTGCGCGCCACCAGGTTGGCCGGATACGCCAAGTTATTGGTGCCATAGTAGGAGATAGTCAGGTTCTCAGCGATGCTCGCGATTGTGCCACCTGTCTGGATATTGTAAGCGATCAGAGGGGCACAGCCGATCAGGAAGCCGAGCGCGCTCCATAGCCAGGTGGAGCGGTGGATCAGCCGCCGTGTTCCGCAGTGCACTGCTGCCGATAAGCGTCCATGCCGCTGCGCTAGCAACACTCCCAACGCTGCGAGCCCTAATGCCCCTATCATCCAGAGGAAGAGCAGCTTGGCATAGAGGCCCAGACCGAGGAGGAATGCCCCGGCAAGCGCGCAGGCCCGCGACCCGCTGCGCCACCAGTGCAGCCAGGCCCATGCCGCGGCCAACCCCACAGCTGCGGTCACCGCGGTGACGAAAACGCCCTGGCGACTCCAGAAGACAAAGGTGGGGTCGAGCGCCAGCATCCACGCCGCAAGAGCGCCTGCCAGCGGCGTGACCAGCGCACTTGCCAGACGATAGGTCAAGTAGAGCGTGAGGACACCCAGCGCAATGGTTGTCAGGCGCACGTTGACCACGCTCGGATCTAAGAGCGCAAAGAGGGGCAGGGCCAGATAGGTGTGCAGGGCGCCGATGTAATCCTGTGTCATCAGCGGCAGCTGCCATCCGCCCAGCCGGACGCCGTTATCGCGGAAGGTGGTCACCGGCTGGCCCAACACCAGCTGCATCGCCGGCAGCACGTCGAACGCCTCATCGTAGTGCAAACCAGGCAGCGTGATCTGCCAGACGGCTGCGCTCAGGTAGAGCAGCACG
>JANXAX010000145.1 GCA_025062175.1 Anaerolineae bacterium
CAAGCCGAAGATCGCGGGTTCGAATCCCGTCGCTCCCGCTGCGGCAACTTTCCAGAAGGGGAGTTGCCGCTTTTTTGTTTATGCACGATGATGAAGGGGAAGTCGTTTTATGAAAGGTTGTAAAGTGTGGGTGGCGATGGTGCTCACCTTCCTTGCCTGTGGATTATGCTTGTCGTTGGTGGTACTGGGCAGTATGCGGTACGGTGGAGCACGGGAGCTCCTTCTGCGCCTCCGCCTGGAACTAGTATCTATGCTGCGCCGTCCGCCAGCTCCCTTTGTTCCCACACCATTGCCGACCACCCTCCTGACTGTAGTCAGGCGAGCATCCCCAACCCCGATATGGCCCACGCCTACACCGCCGGCTCGGGACGTATCGGAGACGGCTCCAACACTCACCGCCACTCCTATTCCGCACATGCCCACTGCGCTGCCGGTGATAAATACTCGGATGATCGACTTGCTGCCCACGCAACACATCTCTAAAAAAGACAGTACGCAGGCGAACTCATCTCCCACAGCCACCCTTTGGGTGCAAGAGAGCTTCTCACAAACTGCCGGTCCACCACGTCACCCCGCACCGGCTGCACCCTCTGTGCAGTTGAGCGGCATCACCCACATATGGCAGAAATGGAACAACTGCGGGCCGGCGACTTTGGCTATGTATCTGAGCTATTTTGGCATCTCGCTCACTCAGGCCGAGATCGCGGCGGCACTCAAGCCAAACTGGGACGACAAAAATGTCAGCCCTCACGAGATGGCGGACTTTGCCACGCAATATGGTCTCAAAGCGCTGGTGCGTGTCAACGGGACGGCAGAACGTCTGCGACTTTTGTTAAGCAATGGACTACCGGTGATGATTGAGACGTGGCTCGAGCTAGAACCGAATAATGGTATGGGACATTATCGACTGCTGACCGGTTATGAAGATGCACAGCAAGTCTGGATCGCTTATGACTCTTATGTGAGCATCGGGGTCAAGGCAAATGCACCATACCAGGGGATTCGGCTTTCGTATACCGAAATGGACACCCTGTGGGCGGTGTTCAACCGAACATACCTGTTGCTTTTCACCGAGGAGTCGGCCCCGATAGTGGCCAGTATCCTAGGCGAGGAAATGAACGACCGCGTAATGTGGGAACGTGCGTTGGCACGTGCTCAGGCCGAGATCGCAAGCCGCCCAGATGATCCCTTCGCGCATTTCAACCTGGGCAGTGCTCTGGTCGCCCTGGGTGAATACGACCAGGCAGCGACCGCTTTCGATCGCGCACGCGTCATCGGATTGCCGTGGCGCATGCTGTGGTATCAGTTCGCGCCTTTCCGCGCGTACTATGAGACAGGCCGCTATGCCGAGCTGCTGGCCTTGGCTGACGCGACCATCGCCACAGCCGGAGAAATTGAAGAAGTGTACTACTACAAAGGTTTAGGTCTGGCGGCACTGGGTCGCCAGGATGAGGCACGTCAAAACTGGCAACATGCTCTCACGCTGAACCCTCATTACAAAGAAGCTGTTGCGGCACTTGCTGCTAGTGCTGAAGCGCCTTCTTCACCGTAAGCCCCAGCACACACCTTGCATCAAGAGTCTCTCCAGACAAGAGCGCTGTCCCTGTGATCACCTCCAACGACTCTCCACAGCAGCAACACTTCGTACGCGATGTGCTGTGGGTGGGAATCTCGTTTGCCCTGGCGGCCGGAGTGGGGTTGTTGCGCAATATGCTGATCGCGCAACGATTTGGTTTGGGTGCTGAGCTGGACGCCTATTATGCTGCGTTCAAGTTGCCTGATCTCTTGTTCACTGTCGTCGCCGGAGGAGCGCTGACGACCGCCTTTATCCCCGTTTTCGTCCAGCTGCTTGCCACCGAAGGTATGGCAGGCGCCTGGCGGCTGGCCAGTGCACTCACCAATCTGGTCGTTTTGACAACTGCGGCCCTGGCGGTGCCGATGGCGCTTTTAGCCCCCTGGCTTGTGCGTATCATCATTGCACCTGGTTTTCCCGCGCCACTGCAGGACCAGACAGCGACGCTGATGCGGCTGGTTTTGCTTTCCACAGTGATCTTTGGGGTCAGCTCGGTCCAGAGCGGCGCACTGCACGGTTTTAAACACTTCTGGTTGCCTGCGCTGGCACCGGTGGTTTACCCCCTGGGCACGATCCTGGGCGCCCTCTGGCTGGTGCCCTTATGGGGTACTTACGGTCTGGCCGTCGGTGCGGTCATCGGTGCGTGTATGCACCTGACGGTGAAAATCCCGGCACTATTGCATTACCAATTTCGCTGGTGGCCCGTGTTAGGTATCCGCATGGCGGCGGTGCGACGGGTGGCGATGCTGTTCGGACCCCGTGTGCTCGATCTGGGCGTTTTCCATTTGACAATGCTTGCGACCACGAACCTCGCTTCACGTTTGAGCACCGGCAGTGTCAGCGCGCTGGAATGGGGCTGGGACGCGATGCAGATTCCTGAGACGATAATCGGCACCGCATTTGGCTTGGTGGCACTTCCTACTCTAGCTGACATGGCCACACGCGGTGACCTACAAAGTTTGCGCGATACGTTGGCCGGCGCCCTACGCTTAGCACTCGCACTCGCTATGCCTGCGGCATGCGCTCTGATCATTTTAGGCCGTCCCATCGTGCAATTGCTTTATCAACGCGGCGCCTTCGATGCTGCCGCCACCGAAGCGGTGTACATCGCCTTGCGTTTCTATGCATTTGGCCTGGCAGCTCACGTTTGCCTGGAATTGGTGACGCGCGCATTTTTCGCATGCCAAGACACTGTCACCCCGCTTCTGGCTGCGACGGGGTCAGCAGCGTTTAACATCTTGCTAGGCATCGTATTAATGGAACCACTAGGGCATGGTGGACTGGCGCTGGCAAACTCGTTGGCCGTGTCGGGTGAAGTATTCGCGCTGCTGCTGATCCTGCGGCGACATCTCGGCAGCGTATCCGGTCGCCGCTTAGTGCACACGCTGGTAAAACTAGCGCTTGCAACGGCCTCTATGGCAGTCACGATGCTGATAGTGCAAGGATGGGTTGAAAAAACGGACGCTGCTGCCCCGCTCATGCTACTGAACGTGGGCATAGCCGGTCTATGCAGCTATCTGATCTGCACAGTGCTCCTGAGGGTAAGTCCACTGCAGCTAGCACGCGAGCTTGCATGCCTGGCAGTTAGACCGCGCACGAGCTTGAGGGAGACGAAGCCGTTCGATGCGGCCGATATTACGTGACACCTCGACTATGCTCTGCAGAATATCTTTGTGGTAGCGGCGTATTTCCGCGGGGGAAATTCCAGCGATGAAGTGCACATGGTGCTCAAGCACTGACTGATAACAACGGAATGGGAGATTTCTGTACACGAAAATCTCGATTTACCGCTTTTGGGTACATACCTCTGATGCATGCCCGAAAAGCTCACCTCTTACCTTCAGCCCTTTCAACTGGTCGGCGGCAAATTTCCACTACGGGGGACACACTGCCACCGATCACGATGCGTTGACCACAGAGACGGTCAGGTGTATACTTTGAACTCAAGGATACAGTATGATGAAGCCCAATATTCAGAGTCGCATCTTCTTTTATATTCTTTTCGCCTTTTCGGCCTATTGGGCCTACCTTTTGATTGGGCCCTATATAGGCACTGTCGTGCTTGCCATGGTAACGGTTACCGTCTTTTTACCGGTATACGAGATGTTCGTGCGCATAGCGGGCCGATGGCGCGGTATGCCGGTTGTGCTTACCATCGTGACCATCTTCGCGGTGGTGCTACTGCCGGTGGCCGGTATGGTGAGCTTGGCTGTGCAGCAAACCCTGGAATTCAGCGCCGACGTCTCTCAACTGGTAGCTAGCGTCGTTGAATACCCTTCTCTAGCAGATCTGTTGGTCCACATCAACTCCCTGCTGGCCGGGTTGCCCTTTGCTCCGGACCTTCAGCTGACTCCGCAAGAGGTTTACCAGGCCGTCGAAAGTGTCGCACGCGCAGTAGCGGCCTTCTTGGCCGAGACTGCTATCTCGCTGAGCAGCGCTTCGCTGGATTGGGTCATCGGATTGGTGTTATACGTGTCGCTGTTGGCCGCGCTGTTCCCTAATTACCCGCGTCTGATCGACATGCTGCGTAAGATGAGCCCGCTCAGCGACGAGATGGACGAGCGCTACATCCGTCGCATCACCATCATTACCAAATCGATGGTGCGCGGGATGTTTGTGCTGGCTGTGACCCAAGGGCTGGTGATGGGTCTGTTCTTCTGGCTCGCCGGAGTGAAGTACGCTTCGTTCTGGACACTCCTGTCCATCTTTATGGCGATGCTGCCATTGGGCTGTGGGGTGATCGCAGTGCCGGTCGGCATCGTGCATATGCTGCTCGGCCACCTGTGGCAAGGCCTGCTCGTCCTGCTCGGTTATGCAGTGGCAGTGAGTGGCATCCAATATTACTTGACTCCACGCTTGGTAGCGCGTGAAGCCAAGCTCAACTCGGCACTGGTGTTGCTGAGCGTGTTCGGCGGCCTCAAGCTGTTTGGTTTTATGGGCCTAGTGTACGGCCCTATCATTATGATCTTCTTGGTCACCACCGTCGAGATCTATCTAGACTACTACCGCATTGCCAAGTCTGCCACCGTGATGGAAGAGATCACACCGCCTGTGGCTGTGCACTCCGAAAGAGCGGTAATGCTTCCCTCGAGCGAGATGAGGATGTCTCAAGCAGAGCTGCTGCCGACGATATCTTCAGGCGTGGAAACACCCGAAGTTGTGACACTGGCCGAGCGCTCCCAAAACCTATGGGCGGCAGTGCGAAGGTTGCCCCAAATTGTCAGTTGGCGTCCTCCAGGGCCGTGGGTGCGTCAACAGCGTAACTGACCAATTCTTTTTGATCCCACCCGATCGTGCATGAAAAATGCCCCGAATGGGTACTTTACGCGCGTCTGTTACCTTTCTATCATGGAAGGTGTTTACGCCATCCATAAACCAAGAAAAGGGGAAAGCAAATTATGTCCAAAACAGTGACCGATGTGCTTGCAATGACCAAACAAGTTGAGATGGTGGACTTACGGTTCACCGACCTGCCGGGCACCTGGCAGCATTTCAGCATCCCGGCACACGAGTTGACAGAGGAGGTGTTTGAAGACGGCATCGGCTTCGACGGTTCTTCTATCCGGGGTTTCCGTGAGATCCACGAATCAGACATGCTACTGATACCTGACGCGAGCACCGCTTTCATCGACCCGGTGCTGCAGGTCCCCACGATGGTGCTGATCTGCGATGTGTATGACCCCATCACGCGTCAGCCTTACACGCGCGATCCGCGCTATGTGGCCCGCAAGGCAGAAGCCTATTTGCAACAGACTGGCTTGGCCGACGTAAGCTATTGGGGACCTGAGGCCGAGTTTTTCATCTTCAACGATGTGCGGTATGGAGGAGGCACCAACCAGGGCTTCTATTACATAGATAGTCAGGAGGGTTGGTGGAACAGTGGCAAGGAGCTGAATCCCAATTTGGGTGGCCAGATACCGCCCAAGCGCGGTTATTTCCCCGTGCCTCCTGCCGACACGTTGCAGGACCTGCGCAGCAAGATGGTGATGGCGCTGGAACGCGTTGGGGTGGCTGTCGAAGTCCATCATCACGAGGTGGCCACTGCCGGTCAGACGGAGATCGACATGCGCTTCGCCCCGCTGCTGCGCATGGCGGACCAGATTATGATTTACAAGTACATTGTCAAAAACGTGGCCCGTCAGCACAATATGACCGCCACCTTCATGCCCAAGCCCTTGTTCGAAGACAACGGCAGCGGTATGCATGTCCATATCAGTCTCTGGAAAGGCGAACGCAACATCTTCTTCGATGAAGCCGGCTATGCCCAGCTCTCCGATACGGCGCGTTTCTTCATCGGGGGATTACTCCACCACGCAGCCGCTTTGCTCGCCCTGGTAGCACCCACTACAAACTCTTATCGCCGTCTGGTGCCTGGCTTCGAAGCACCGGTCAATCTGGCATACTCGCAGCGCAATCGGTCGGCCATCTGTCGTATTCCGATGTACTCGCGCAACCCGCGTGCGAAGCGCATCGAGTTTCGCGCTCCAGATCCCAGCTGCAACCCGTATTTCTGCTTCTCTGCCCTGCTGATGGCCGGTCTGGATGGCATCCAGAGCCGTATCGACCCCGGCGCTCCGATGGACAAAGACCTCTATGACCTGCCGCCGGAAGAAGCGCGACAGATTAAACAGGTGCCTGGCTCGCTGGACAAAGTGCTGGATGCGTTAGAGGCGGACCACGAGTTCCTGTTGCGCGGCGATGTGTTCACCGAGGACGCGTTGGAGGCCTATATTGACTACAAGCGACGTTTTGAGGTCGATCCGGTGCGGATGCGTCCTCACCCGCACGAATTCGTGCTATATTACGATGTATAGCAAGCGCATATATCCGGCCCTACGGTGAAAACCGCCGCGTGCGATGTAGCCAATGAGCGTGTATTTCGTATGGAGTACGAGAATGATCCACGCCTGTTGAAAGCGCTGTCCAGCCTGAATCGCATCGGCGCCGCTGTCAACCGTATCGGAGCACACGACGTAGCTGCTGATGTGGCGACCACATTACGTCTGATCGCCGAGAGCGCCATCAAAGTC
>JANXAX010000146.1 GCA_025062175.1 Anaerolineae bacterium
GATGAGCATCTTCGCCCAAGGGTTGGGACGTCATATCATCTGGGTGGGACTGTTGATGGGATTGGTTTCTCTATTAATGGGTTACTGGGCATGGTATACGGGACACCCGACGTGGCAGACCATGGTGTTCACGACCCTGACTCTCTCTCAAATGGGACATGCGCTGGCTATTCGCTCCGGGCGCGATTCGCTGTTTAAAATTGGTCTGCTGTCGAACAAGGCGCTCTTGGGCGCCGTGTCGTTGACGTTTGTCCTGCAGCTGGCCGTGGTATACGTTCCCTTCCTGCAGGGCATTTTCAGGACCGTTGCCTTGCCTGTCGAGGATCTGTTCATCAGCCTGGTCTTGAGCACCGTGGTCTTTTGGGCAGTCGAAGTGGAGAAGTGGTGGCTGCGCCGCTCGGGTGTATTGCAAATCGGAGGTGAACGGTAGCAGCTCAAAATGGCGACGGTTATCCCAAAGCGCGACTGCCAGGGAAGTTGATACGCCACTTTATTTACGCGCCCGGCTCAGTTTGAAGCCTCTTCGCCCTACCCAAAAATGAAATGCACCATACTGCTCTGCTCCTAGCACGACGGCACGGCCTATGTTATGATACGCGCAAGCGGACTTGATCTCAGAAACGGCGTGGAAGTTCGGACGATTGCGAGAAGGGATTCGAGATGGCTCGTAGGGTGACAGATATTCATTCCTCGCGCATCACCGTGGACGCACTTGGTCGCCCCGGAGAGCGCGTTTTCCTCTTGCAAGCTAGTGAAGGCAATTCCACCTTCACGTTCAAAATCGAGAAACAACAGGCAGCGGTTTTGGCGCTGAGCATCGATCGTATGCTCGAGGAACTCGCCCAACGTTTCCCACGCGAGATCTCCAAACTGGAAGAGCCGCTCAGCTCAGACTTGATGTTGCAGGAGCCTTTCGAGATCTTGTTTGTGGTGGGACAGATGGGCATGGGATACGATCAGTCTGAAGACGCCCTGGTGCTCGTCTTGCAAGAATTGATCCTGGAAGAAGAGACAGACAGGGACGCGCGAGTGGCGCGCATCTGGGCCTCGCGCGCGCAGATGAAAGCGCTCAGCCGTCAGATCAAAGAGGTCATCAGTCGCGGACGCCCTATCTGTTCCATGTGCGGTCAACCGATCGACCCAGATGGGCACTTCTGTCCGAGGAGCAATGGCCGCGAACGCATCCACTGAACAGGGATTAGAAATGCACTCCCCATCGGGAGGTGAACAAGCGGATGCACCGCGGGTGTTGAGCCTGCACCAAGTGCTGGAGGTCTTGCAATCTGGCACGATGTATGCGGTGCATGGCTTGATACCCTGGAGCTCCAATTACACTTTCCTGGTGACAGTGCAGCACCAGGAGACCAAGTTGCTCGCCGTTTATAAGCCCATTCAGGGCGAGCGTCCGCTTTGGGATTTTCCCCATGGCAGCCTGGCACAACGCGAGGTGGCTGCTTTCCTGGTCAGCATGGCGCTGGGCTGGCATCTCGTCCCGCCGACGGTACTGCGCGAAGGTGTCTACGGCCCAGGTGCTGTGCAGCTGTTCATCGAACATGACTTTGAGGAGCACTACTTCACGCTGCGTGAGCGGCCACCGGAGGTGTTCACGCGCATCGTTGCCTTCGATGTGATCACCAACAACGCCGACCGCAAAGCCGGACACATCCTCCGCGACCGTACCGGGCGTATCTGGGTGGTGGACCATGGCCTGACCTTTCACGTGCAACCCAAATTGCGCACTGTGTTGTGGGACTTCGCCGACCAACCATTGCCCCACGACATGCAAGAGGATTTGCAACAGCTGCTTAAAGTGTTGCGCGACCCAGAAAGTGCATTGGTGACCCAGCTGGCTCAGCTGATCAACCTGTCCGAGCTTGCCGCGTTTCGGGAGCGCGTTGCACAGCTGCTGCGTGTCGGGCGCTTTCCGCTTCCCAGCACCAACAGACGCTGTGTGCCCTTCCCGTTGGTATAGACTTTCAATGGCCAGGTCTCTGATTAAGAAGGATGAGAATAAAAGACCGAGCCACAGCGTAGGCAAACACCCCTTTAGATGGTTGACGTGATTCGGGACGGCTGCTTCCCAAGGCACCTTCCCGTTTGAAATGCATCCCTAATCTTACAAATTAGTTTGACTTCACCCTTTGCCGCGTGTTAAGATGTAAATGATCCGCACGCTGTCCGAGGGAATTCTTCGTTATAATTTAGACCGGGAAAGGAGTATATCCACAGTATGAACACCTCATCGCGCGCGGCGTATGAGATCCTGGCGCAACAAGTGGCCAATCAGGGGATTGATCTTCAATCCGTGGAAGAAGCATTGAAAAAACAGCATATCGAAACTCCCAGCTGGGGGTATGCGAACAGTGGCACACGCTTCAAAGCGTTCGCCTGGGAGGGAGCCGCTGTCACCATACGCCAGAAAATCGATGATGCGGCGATGGTGCACAAGATGACAGGTATCGCACCTTCGGTGGCGATTCACATTCCCTGGGACAAACCGGAGGACGGCGACTATCAAGCGATACGCCAATATGCCGAGGAACGCGGACTGCGCATCGGGGCTGTGAATCCCAACCTCTTCCAGGACGACGCGTATCGCCTGGGTTCTCTGGGAAATCCTGATCCTGCCGTGCGGCAACGAGCACTGGACCACATCTTAGAGTGTTGTGAAATCATGAGCCAGGTCGGGAGCACCGTGTTGAGTCTCTGGTTTGCCGACGGCACCAACTACGCAGGCCAGGACGATCTGCGCGCACGCAAACGTCGCTATGAGGAGCTGCTACCAATTGTCTACCAAAACTTGCCGGCCGGCAGCCGTATGTTGCTCGAGTATAAGCTCTTTGAACCTTACTTTTACAGCACCGACATCCCGGATTGGGGCACTTCCTATGCTATGTGTCTCAAACTTGGAGAACGTGCTCAGGTACTGGTAGATTTAGGCCATCACGCTCAAGGAGTTAACATCGAGCAGATTGTGGCATTTCTGCTAGACGAGGGGAAATTGGGTGGCTTCCATTTCAATAGTCGCAAGTATGCCGACGATGATTTGATCGTAGGCAGTGTCAACCCATACGAGCTGTTTCTCATCTACCACGAGTTGACCAGCGCGGTACAAGGGGATGCAGAACCGGCACGTTCCACTGCCCAAAACGTCGCTTATATGATCGATCAGTCTCACAATATCGAGGGGAAAGTCGCTGCCATGATCTACTCGGTGTTGAATTGTCAGGAAGCATACGCGCGAGCACTGTTGGTGCCGCGCGCACGGCTGGCCGAGGCGCAGGCTGCCGGCGACGTTTTAGAGGCGCATCGCATCCTGACCGCAGCATACCGTATGGATGTGCGTCCTCTGTTGGAGAAAGTGCGTGAGGAGATGGGTGTTCCGACGGATCCGCTGTCAGCTTATCGCGCCAGCGGCTATGAGCAGAAAATCCGGATGGAACGTGGTCTAGCGCCCACCAGTGGTGGATTCCAGTGATGAGGAGATGCGGTGATTCGCAAGACGTTCGTACGCACCCATCAAGGAGTTGTGGCACGCGTGCAATTCCGACTGCCACATAGTATCTGGGCCGACCGTATCTGTCTGGTGGGCGATTTTAACGGCTGGGATACCACTGCCCATCCCATGCAGCGCAATAGCAACGGAGAGTGGTACATCGAAATCGATCTCGAGCCAGCCCGACGGTATGAATTCCGCTACCTATGTGACGGCGAACGTTGGATGAACGACCCGGAAGCAGATGCTTATGAACCCAATCCCTATGGTGGAAAGAACTCTGTTATCTTCACCGATCTACCCGAAGAGGAAGGTGACTGGGTAACAGACGGAGGATGAGGCGGCGTTGGATTCTCTGGGTGCTCATCATCGCCTTTGTCTGGCTGGTGATCACCCGCTTCACCGAGATTCAGAAGCTCCTCGACGTCCTGGCGCAGGGGCAATGGGAATGGGTGTTGGCGGCTGCCTTGCTCCAGGCACTTTTCTTCGTGGTATATGCTGCGCTGTACCAAGCCGCTTTTCACACGGTTGAGGTAGAAAGCCGGGTCAGCGAGCTGATCCCGGTGTTGTTGAGCGCCTGGTTTTTGACGGTAGTAGCACCGAGTGGAGGAGCCAGCACCGCCGCACTTTTTGCGGATGATGCCGCGCGTCGTGGCCAATCCCCCGTGCGCGCCGCAGCCGGAACGGTTTTAGTGCTCCTAGCCGATTTCAGCTCCTTCGTGGTCATTCTGGCGATCGGCCTCTTATACCTATTCGGTCAACACTCATTGCAACTGTACCACGTCCTCGGCAGCCTGGTGTTATTCTGTTTCATCGGTGCTCTGGCCGGGTTGTTGTTGATGGGGGTATGGCAGCCTGACCGACTGCGCTATTTCCTGCATTGGATGCAGCAGGCAGCCAATGCCCTGGCGCGGCAGCTGCGTCGCCCCGCGTGGTTACCTGAAGGGTGGGCAGACCGGGTCGCCGATGAAGCGATTGACGCTTCCTTGGCAATGGTCACCTACCCACAGCGTCTGATGCGCACCATGGCGGTGGCACTGATGGCGCATTTGGTCAACTTGGCCAGCTTATACACCCTTTTCCGCGCCTTCCAAGAACCTATCCAATTCGGACCGCTGGTGGCGGGCTTTGCTGTGGGCGAGCTCTTCCTGGTGGTCTCCCCCACCCCGATGGGCATCGGGGTAATGGAAGGTGTTATGGTTCTGGTGTACAATTCCCTGGGGATCGCCACCGAGAAAGCCGCTGTGGTCACGCTGGCCTTCCGCGGCTTATCGCTCTGGTTACCTCTCTTCATCGGCTTCTTTCTCCTGCGACGCGTCAAGTCATTTGGGGCAGAAGAATACTCGCGAGCAGAAGTCAGCAGTGTGCGCGCGGTGGCCTTGTTGACCGCACTCATGGGACTGGTCAACATGGTCTCCGCATTCACGCCTTCAGGTGTTGCACGATTGCTGTTGGTAGAGCGTTTCTCCCCTCTCGGAGTCACATATGGTGGGCATCTCCTGGTCGCCTTGGCCGGGTTTGCGCTTCTTTTGTTGGCATGGGGGCTGTGGCACCGCAAACGTCTCGCCTGGTTTCTCACCTTGGTGACTCTGGATGCTTCCATCGTATGCCATTTGCTCAAAGGATTGGATTATGAGGAAGCCATCGCCGCTGGGGCGTTGGCGGCTTGGTTGTTTTTCCTCTATCCTCACTTCCATGCCAAATTGCAGCCTCCCACCTTCAAACAAGGCATGGTAACATTGGCTGTCGCCATCCTCTATACGCTCGCGTATGGAACATTGGGGTATTTTTACCTGGATGTGGATTTTAATGTCGACCTGGGACTGGACACTGCGTTGTGGCAAACATTGGTTACATTGGGGTCGTTCGGAGGGGTTGAGGATCTGCTGCCCAGCACCAGCTTCGCCGAATACTTTGCCTCATCTGTGCGTTTAGTCGGCGTGACGACCTTATTATACGCCTTGTTTGTCATGATACGTCCCTTGTTCGTGACTCCACCCGCGACACCCTCTGAGCGTCGACGCGCCGCTCAGACCGTCCAGATGTACGGTCGTACACCCTTGGCCCAGTTAGCACTCCTGGATGACAAATCTTACTTTTTCGACTTTGACGGGATGATGATCCCTTATGTTGTTCGCGGGCGCATCGCGCTGGCGCTGGGAGATCCAATAGGCCCATCTCAGAACGTGGCGGAGACAGTGCGCGCGTTTCGAACTTGGTGTCTTTCTAACCGCTGGCATCCCGCTTTCTATCAAGCCCGTGCTGTCTTCTTGGAACAGTATCAGACCGCCGGATTGTATCCACTGCCCATCGCTCAAGAGGCTCTTGTCGAGCTGGCCAGCTTTGATCTCGCAGCAGATGCCAGCAACACCCTGCGCTTGCCGGTCACGCGCCTGGCTAGTCTGGGTTATCGCTACGAGGTGGTACAGCCACCATTGTCTCGGCACACGCTACAAGAGTTGGCAGCTGTGAGCGACGAATGGCTCATCACCGTCCAGAGCAGCGAGCGGAGCTTCTCAGTAGGATGGTTTGACGAAAAATATCTGCGCACCACACCTGTGGTGATAGTGCGCACGCCAGAAGGTTTTGTCATCGCCTTCGCCAACCTGCTGGGAAGCTGTGATCATTCGGAAATTGGAGTCGACATGGTGCGCCATCGCCGCGATGTGCCCGGTGGCTTGTTAGAATATTTGTTCACCCATATGGTACAATGGGCAAAAGAGGAAGGGTACCGATATTTCAATATGGGAAGTGTCGCATTGGATCCAGGACAAGGTGAGTTGGAGGGAATGGAGACGAGCTGGACACAACATTATCTGCGCGAGCATATCGCCCAGGTGTATCGGTACAAGGGGTCTCGTTCTTTTAAAGAAAAGTTCCGTCCGCGCTGGTCACTGCTTTACTTGGTCTATCCGCCAGAGGTCAGCCTGGCCCTAGTGACGATGGCGATTATTCGCGCGGACGCAGGTACTGGTCTGGTGCGGGGATATGTGCGTGGATTACCACGACCGGTGCATTTCAAACCGAG
>JANXAX010000147.1 GCA_025062175.1 Anaerolineae bacterium
GCAAGACCGCCTGGTATAGGGAAACACGAGAAACCTTAGAGTTTCGAGATGCTCGCCAATAGGCGAGGGACGGGCCGGTCGTCTTTCCACGGCGGTTGACGACTCCGCGAAAGGAGGAACTTTGGACTTCAGGCACACTGTCGAGTGGCAAGGTCATCTATTGCTGGTATCCCGCCCAGCGTGGTCGCTTTGCGCACGGCTCGTACGATTGCCTCAGCCAACGTCGTCGCTGCCACTGCGCCGAGGACTGTGACATCCCCCGCGACGCCGCTCTTGCCAGTTGCCAAAGCGAACACGGTATCGCCATCCCACATCGTGTGTGCGGGGCGGATTGCCTGCGCCAACCCGTCCTGCGCCATCTGAGCCATCTTGTTGACACCTTCCTTGGTCAGAAGGGCATCTGTGGCCACTACGGCGAGGGTAGTGTTGAGTGCGAAGCCGAACATTGTCTGACTGAGATCGCCTTCCAGGCGCTCCAATGTGCACACCATACCACCATGCGAAGGATCGCGGGGCCCGGCGATGAGAGCACCGGTGGCAGGATCGACAATGTCGCCGAAGGCGTTGACCGCCACCAATGCTCCCACGGTGATGCCATTTGCAACGCGTCGCGCTGCCGTTCCTAGACCGCCTTTGACCGCGAGAGCGGGGCCAAACAGCTTGCCCACCGTCGCACCCGTCCCGGCGCCAATGGAGCCTTCGGTCACCGGTCCACCCCCTGCCACCTGACACGCGGCGTATCCGGCGTCAGCATTGGGGCGGATATCCGCACGACCGATGGTCAGATCAAACAGCACCGCCGCCGGCACGATGGGCACCACCCCCACACCCACGCTGAAACCGATCCCGTGTTCCTCTAGCCAACGCATCACTCCACTGGCGACGTCCAGACCATACGCACTCCCACCCGTCAAGACGACTGCGTGGACTTGTTGCACCAGATTCATCGGACGCAACAGGTCAGTCTCCCGCGTGCCGGGTGCCGATCCTCGCACATCCACCCCGGCAACAGCGCCGTCCCGGCACAGCACCACCGTACAACCGGTGGCTGCGCTCAGATCGGTGTAATGGCCCACTTCAATGCCCAACACATCTGTGATGGCGTTATGCAATGACAACCCTCTCCTCTGCAGATTTGTCGTGCTTACGACAACCGATGCGCCCTCAATCGGGTTTTCCCCAGAAACGAATAGTTATGCCACCCCCAAGAAGCGCAGTGCCGCCACGGCATAGAAACGGGTCGCTTCGAGCAGCTCATCGATCCCGATCCATTCGTCGACGTGATGGGGAATGTGAATATCACCCGGGCCGACGGTGACGATCGGCACGCCGGCGCGCGCGAACAAAATGGTGCCATCGGTCGTGCCGGGCACACCACCGTAGATCGGCTCCTTGCCGGTGGTGTCCCGATAGGCAGCGTGCAGGAGCTGTACAAAGGGATGCTCGCGCTCAATGAATGTGGGGGGACGCGACTCGATCATTTCAAAATCAAAACGCAGGCGACCGTCTTCACCGGCCTTGACCACATCAAATAAGGCGCGGATCTGCGCCTCCAGATCTTCGGGGGACTGGCCTGGGATTAGGCGGCAATCCAACGTGAGACGCGCTTGGCCCGGCATCACGTTGTTCTGAGGCTCTCCACTCACGGGGGATTGGATGATCGTCGGGGTGATGCTCGGCTGGCCGAGGAATTCGTGACGCCCCACCCGTGCGATCTCGGCGGCTTCCAGCTCACGCAACTTGGTCAAAAGTGTTGCGAGCGGATAGATCGGGTTGACCCCGGTCAATGGCATAGCACCATGGGCCATCACCCCAGAGCAAGTGATGCGTGCCCACATGACACCCTTCTGCGCAATGCAGAGGTGATTTTCCTCCGGCTCGCAGATAATAGCCGCGTCCACGCGCTTCGCCCAACCCCGCTCGACAAAGTGCTTGACGCCCAACATCGCGCCCTCTTCGTCCACCAGGGCACCGATGAGAATGTCCCCCTTGAGACGCACCCCGCTGCGGATGATCGCCTTAGTGGCGCACATTGCTGCCACCAGCCCACCTTTCATATCGTTGGCGCCCCGGCCATAGATGCGCCCGTCCACAAGAGCGCCCGAAAATGGCCCGCCGTGACTCCATGCCGCCGGGTCGCCTTCGGTGACCACATCCGTGTGACCTTCAAACATCAGGGTTTTGCGCGGCCCATCCACCCGAGCTTCCAGGATGCCGATTACGTTGGGGCGGCCCGGAGCCACTAATTCCCAGTGCGTCACCAGCCCCATCTCCTCGAAGCGTTGGCGCACCCACGCAGCAGCTTGCTCTTCGCCTTCGCCGGTGAGCGGCCGGTAGACGCTGGGAATGCGCACCAGCTCCTGCGTCCAACGCACCACCTCATCAGCATCAATGCATTCCAAGACCCGTTTTTCAACCTCGGTGAGCATGGTTCCTCCATTGTAGCGCATCGTGATGACCCGTGTAGCGTGTCGCGATCACCCGGCCAGCCGGGCTGAGGGGTCCCTGTCAAGCCAGCGAGAAATATGTACGCATCTCAGGGCATCATCCCTATATGGGGAAGTGGTTGCGAAACACCATGATGAGAACGCCAAAGACCGCCGTGAACGCGATAAAAAGAAGATCCACCCGTTGCATATGGAAGCGCACAATTTTCGTACGTCCCCGCCCGCCCGTATAGCAGCGTGCATCCATTGCCAGGATCAAGTCCTCTGCGCGCCGAAACGCATCCACGAAGAGAGGCACGATCAAGGTCACCATCTGGCGCGTGCGTTTTACAAACTGGAAGACACCCCCTTCACCAAAATCGGCTCCGCGGGATGCCTGGGCCTTCATGATGATTTCCATTTGCTCGGCAAAGATAGGCACAAAGCGCAGGGCAATGGTGCCAATGAGTGAAATCTCCTGGGCAGGGACGCGCAATCTCTGAAAGGGCTCTAACATACTCTCAATAGCGTAGGCAATATTGGTAGTGGTCGTAGTGCTGGTCAACAGACTGACCAAGAAGAAGATCTCAAGAAAGCGCATCAAGGTGACGATCACCAGCTGGATGCTGCCGTTGGTGATGGACATGATCCCCCAGCGCCAGTAGGTCACCGATTCCATGCCATATGGGGGGTAGGCGTCTCCGTAGAAGAAGAGTTGCATCAAAGCAAAGATCACAATGAGGGGCAAAGCGGGTTTGATGCCCGAGAGCATAAACCGGAAGGAGATTCCGGACAGCAGAACCAGGGCAATGCACCACGACAACAACAGTACATTGCCGGTGAAGGAAAGGATAAAGCTGTTCACCACCACCAAGATGAGCAGAATCGTGATCTTGGCACGCGGATCGAGACGGTGGATGATTGAATCGCCCTGGAAATATTGGCCAATAGTGACATTTCTCAGGAACTCAAAATTTTCCATATATCCTCCTCTGCTTCAGCGACCGTTAACGGCACACGCGGCATCGGAATGCCATCTTGAGCAAGACGATGGGCCACGGTAGTCACATGGGGCACACCCAACCCATAACGGCGTAGTACCTCTGGCTGAGCGAATATCTCCCGAGCGGTGCCATGCATCACGGTGCGTCCATCATCGATCACGTAGATGCGATCCGCGATGCTGGCTACCTCGTCCATATTCGAGGAGACGAACACCAGCGTGACGCCATGCTCACGATTGAGGTTGAGCATACGGCTTAACAGCTCTTTGCGACCGCGCGGGTCGATCCCAGTGGTGGACTCATCCAAGATCAGCACTTTGGGTTGCAGCGCAAGGACACCTGCGATCGCAACCTTGCGCATTTCACCACCGCTCAAGGAAAAGGTGAAGCGATCCTTGAACTTCTCAAAATCGAGCCCCACCATCTCCATTGCCCAACGCACGCGCTCACGCCGTACCTCAGGGGGCAATCCCATCTTCTTAGGGCCAAAGGCGATGTCGTCTCCCACCAATCGTTCAAAGAGCTGTTGTTCCGGATGCTGAAACACTAGCCCCACCTTTTGGCGAATCGTGCGCACATCCAGAGAGGGGTCGGCCATATCGTGGCCATCCACGACCACACGACCGCGTTCGCGATTGCGGATGAGACCATTGAAGTGTTGGACAATGGTGCTCTTTCCGGCGCCGGTGCGCCCGATGATGCCTACTATCTCCCCCTCGTACACCTCCATAGTGACGCCTTTGAGCGCTTTGACCTCCAGAGGCGTGCCGCTCAGATAGGTATGGTGCAAGTCATTGACCTGTATAATGACGCGCCCACGAGTATCCACCGATCCTCTCCTTTTGCTCCAAACGTCTTTCGATCTCCTGGACGATCTCATCAACGGTCAACAGGTCTGCCGGAAAGGTGTTATCGCGCTTGTGCAGCTCGTAAGCCAGCTCGGTCACCTGCGGAACATCCAGGTGAAGCGCGCGCAGGGTCTCGACGTTCGAGAAAACCTCGCGCGGACTACCCTGTGCCACAATGCGGCCTGCCTCCATAACAATCACCCGGTTACCCTCGACCGCTTCGTGCATGAAATGGGTGATGGCCACAATGGTGGTGCCCTCTTTGTTGAGCGTGCGGACTGCCTTGAGCACCTCCTCACGGCCAGCAGGGTCAAGCATCGAGGTGCTTTCGTCCAAGACCAGCACCTTGGGCTTGAGGGCCATTGCTCCAGCGATTGCCACACGCTGTTTCTGCCCGGAAGACAGCAGGTGAGGAGCACGCTGTCGATAGGCATCCATATCCACGATCTTCAGTGCCCAGTCCACTCGGGCGCGCAATTCCTCCTCAGGCACTCCTAAGTTGGCTGGCCCGAAAGCGACATCTTCCTCTACCACGGTTGCTACGATCTGGTTGTCAGGTATCTGGAACACCATCCCCACTGTCGCTCGGATCGGCAACACGCATTTGGGATCCTTGGTGTTCATACCATCCACCCACACGTCTCCTTGGGTGGGCCGTAGCAGAGCATTGAAATGCTTCGCCAAGGTGGACTTGCCCGATCCATTGTGGCCGACGATGACCAAGTAGTCCCCCGGGAACACCTCCAGGTTGATGTCTTGCAACGCAAAGACCGGTTTTTCGGCCGATGGGTTATAGGAAAACGAAACATTCTCTACCCGGATGATTGGCTCGCTCAAATTGACACCTCCCGAACGTTTGTCGCTGCGGATTGATAGACCTCTTCGAGCTGGAGGACTAGTTGTTCCCACCCATAACGCGAGCGCACGAGGGCACGCGCTTCTGCCCCTAGGCGATTGCGCAGGCCAGGATCTGCCAGCAATTGTACCACCGCCGCGGCGAATTGGTGTGGTGTATCGGCTAATATCAGGTGCTTTCCCGATTCAACAGGGAAACCCTCTGCTGCCAGCGAGGTCGCGACGATAGCACATCCCATTGCCATTGCCTGTGCCAATTTGAGGCGTGTACCTCCCCCAACGCGAAGCGGCGCTACATATACAGTAGCACCGGCGAGATATGGGCGCACATCCGGCACCCAGCCGGTCAACGTAACTCCATCTACACGGCGCAGCCGTTCCAATCGTGGATGGGGACGCTGGCCCACGATGGCCAACCGAACCCATGGGCATTGGCGACGGATGAGGGGCAGAACTTGATCACAAAACCATAGCATCGCATCCACATTGGGACGAAAATCCATCTTGCCGGTGAACACCAAATCGAAACACTCTTTCGTCCCACGATAGCCTTCGTACTCCTCCAGGTCAACCCCGTTGGGCACCACCGTGATTGAAACCTCTGGGGCAACAGACAGGATGCCCTGTCGGTCCATCTCAGAGACGGCCACCACTTGGTCGACACGTCGGCAGATCTCCCCTTCATAACGACGCAGACGTCGCCACTGTATGAGTGAATATAGCGCCGCTGGCCAACGCCATGGGGTGCACACGTCCGTGAAGAAAGCACGCTGTTGTAATCGCCATTCACAATTATGTTCATCGAACACGATCAACGGTCGTGGCCTGGCCGCCTCAATCGCCGGTAGGTACGGTGCCAGTTCGATCGCCTCGATCTGAACCACATCAAATCGAACCTCCGCTAGACGACGCACGAGACGGGCATAGTAGTGTGGCGACCACAACCGCCACGCCATATCAGGCAAGCGGCTGCCCACCAGCTGCCCGATCCGTCTGATCGGCGTACGTTTGGGTACTGGCACTGCCTCAACCCGGGAGCATATGGTGAGCAAGGGGGCTGCCGCTGTGAGCGACTGGCCCTCGTCCAGAAAGCTCAGCACCTCAACCTGATGGCGCTTGGCCAGCTGAGCGATTAGATTGTAATTGCGCAGACTGGTGCCTTGATGTGGTGGGTAAGGCAATTGAGGGGTCAACAACAAAATGTGCATCGTCTTGCGCCAGTCGCCTTAGACTGAAGGATCGAAACCAGCCCCTCAGCTTGCCCCCACCCGGTGATAGACCTCGAGCGTCTGTTGGGCGGTTCGCTCGGGTGAGAACATCTGGGCGCG
>JANXAX010000148.1 GCA_025062175.1 Anaerolineae bacterium
GGCGACCGGACCCGTCCACGTTCATCACGAAAATCTGCCAATTGGGGATGTCACCCGTGCCACCAACACTGCGCGCGCGAAACACGATGGAAGGCATCGTGCGCGTGATGATGATGGGACTCGTCGGGGTAGGAGTCGGTGGTACTGGTGTCGGAGTAGGTGTCGAGACCGGTGAGACGGCATCTACAAGCAATGGTGAAACGGTGGGCGTGGCAGGTGACTCAAAGAGCCCCACTTGCCAAACCCCAGCCAAGATGAGCCCCCACAAGAGAAGCCCCAGTAATGCGGTGGCGCCCAATCCGGCGATAAGCCGATGTCCGATGGAAGAGCCAAACGGTAATGGTTCATCTTCTTCTGGCTCGGGGACTGCTTTGGGCATCTTGGCCAGCTCTTGCGAGCGCTCCCAGTCGATACCGTCTAACACTCGTTCCGGGATGAAATGGTGTTCTACCCAGTAGCTGAAGAGCTTCACGGCGAAGCGATAGCTAAGTGCCCCCATGCGCACCAACACACCCCGCCTCGCCAGCTGTTCGAGTGCTCTGACGATCGGCTGCGCAGGGATTTCGCTGTCGAACCGTTGCAAGTAAGCCACCACTTCCTGGCGGGTCGTCAAACCATGAGTGCCCTTTAAGCGGCTCATCGCCACCAAGGCAGCACGTTCCACCGCGTCCGAGCGCTCCCAAATCTCCTGGAAACGCGGGTCCGGTTGATGCAACAGCTCCTCCAGCACGACATCCACATCGCTCTGGTTGAGATTGCCATCCCGGGCACACCGCTCGAACAAGGCATAACAGAAACGCTGAAGGTAATAGGGATGATTGGAAGCAAGATCAGCGACACGTCGTACCGCTCCCGGATCAAAGCGGATGACGCTTTGAGCCGGGCGCGTGATCAGCAATTGCGCATCCTCGTTGCTCAGCGGCCCAAGGTGTAGGATTTCGGCACCGTGCAGCAAAGGGTGCTGGAGACGCTCGAAAGCCGTGTCGGACATAGTTAAGCATAGGCGCAAGAAAGGCACCGTTCCTAGCAGACGCATCAGGACCTCTAGCACACGCGTGCGGGCCGTCTCGTCCGGTCGTCCGTCCTGATCGGTCCATAATAGGTGGACATCATCCAGGACCAGCAATATCGGGCGTGTTTCGGCTGGACCGGATAGTCTATGCAACAACGTGCAAAGGTAGTCCGAGGGATCTCCTTGATCTGAAATCTCAGGAAGCAACTCCGATGTGTCCCCTGAGCGTTTAACAATCGCCGTTGCGAGCGCACTCCATGCCTCCGCGAGCGTGGCGCCTTGATAAGGCTTGCATGCCATCAGAATGCAGTGTTGTATCTCCGGAGGGAGCTCTGAACAGAGCACCAGGGCCAACGAGGACTTGCCAATGAGATCGGCGCCGTGGACGATGAGCAACCGACGTCCAAGGGATAACTGCTGCCCAATCCATAACAAAGTATCGTCACGGCCATATAGCATCGTACGTTCCTGCACCGGCCGTGTTGGGTCATATGGATTTGCGAACTCTCTCAAGTCTTTCATCTCAGATCTTCGGGGACCTGTCATAGCCGTGTAGATCCCAATGGACACAGAGACATGGCCTTGGGACCGCTACCTCATACAGATGGTCTGCTACGAGGCACAGCTTTCGCGCTCATTGAAGACGGCGTACGCCCAAGGTGATGGGCATTCCCTCAATTGTATGTTGCGCGATGAAAGCTTCAGATGGAGGTTGTTCTGCCTGCATAGAGAGCGAAAGCGTCTCTGCCTTGATGTAATCCGCCCATTCACGGATCACCTCGGCCAGTTCGCCGTCCGTCACGTAATATGTAGTGATGCGGTCCTCGATGTTAAAGCCAGCCTCTTTACGTTGGGTTTGGATGCGGCGCACAATCTCGCGTGCCAATCCTTCGGAACGCAGTGCTGGGGTGATCACTATATCCACTGCCACGGTGATCCCCTTCTCGCTCATCACGGCCAGGCCAGGCATCGGTTGGGTCTGGATGATAAGCTCTTCGGGCAAGAGCTGCACAGTGTCTCCATCCACACTCAGGGATATTGGCAGGCCACTGCGCACCTGTTTTGCGAGCTGCGCAGCATCTGCCGTGGCCAGCGCCGCGCGCACTTTGGGAAAAGCAGCCCCCAAACGTGGTCCTAGCAGTTTATTATCTGGCAAGACCTGATAACGAACCAGCGCGCTTTCATCCGCAACGAGCTCCAACGATTTCACATTTAGCTCGTCCATGATAATCGCGCGCATCTCAGCGTCCAGGGCAGTGGCCAATTCCGTATCGGCCAGATGGACCAGGGCCTTGGCAAGCGGCTGGCGCACCTTGACGTTCGCGCTCCCGCGCGCTCCCAGCCCCACACTGGCAATGCGGCGCGCCAGCGCCATACGTGCCAGGAGATGCTCATCCACGAGCGTCATGTCAGCCACAGGCCAAGAGGTATGATGCACACTGCCATAGGCCTGCGGACGCACCTCACGCACCAAGTTCTGATACATCACCTCGGTCACAAATGGGGTGAACGGGGCAAGCAGCCTGACAAGGCGCACCAACACATAGTATAAGGTGGCGTAGGCCGCTTTCTTGTCTGTATCGCGTTCGCTCTTCCAGAAACGACGTCGGCTCCTGCGCACGTACCAGTTCGTCAGATCGTCCAGGAGCTCTTCGATGAGAATCGTGGCCGTGTAGGCATCCGAGTCTTCCAAGCATTGGGTGCACTGTGCTGTCAGCTGGTTGATACGTGCCAAGATCCAGCGATCCAGCAAAGCTTCTGTCTGAGGCGCTTCTCCTTCGGGGTGAGCCGGATCAAAGCGCTCCGGAGCTGGCTCCCATTGATCCAAACGGGCATAGGTGACAAAGAAATTGTACACGTTCCATAAGGGAATTAAGAAACGGCGGCGCGTCTCATCAGCACGGCGATAGCCGAACAGCAAGTTTTGGTCTGGCTTCTGAGAGCAATACAGCCACCGCATAACATCCACGCCCATCTTGTCTGCAGCGTCATTGAATTCGATAGCGTTACCCCAACTCTTGTGCATCGGACGTCCGTCTTCGGCCAGAAGCGTGGCATAGCCGAAGTTCTGCAGGAAGGGTGGGCTGTTTTCCAGCACGGTGGCCATCGCCAACAAGCTATAGAACCAGTTGCGAAACTGGCCCGGGAACGATTCACTGATCCAGTGGGCTGGATACCACTTCCGCCAGTATTCGCGGTCCGACCTGTAGCGCAAAGTGCTAAAGCTGACAATTCCGGCATCCAGCCACGGATTGCCCACATCCGGGATGCGACTCATCAGCTCCTGGCAGCGGGAACAACGGATCTTGATCGCGTCGATATACGGGCGGTGTGGCGTATGACCGACGAAGGCCTCCCATCCTGCCACCGCACGGGCTTCCAGCTCCAATTCGTCCCCGATGACCTCATAGTGCCCACACTGTGGGCACGTCCAGAATGGCAACGCCAACCCCCAGTAGCGCTTTTTGCTGATCATCCAGTCGTGCATGTTATACAGCCAGTCCATCTCGCGGGCGTAGCCGAATTCCGGGATCCAGCGGATCTGGCTGACGATGTCCATGATTTGATAACGCAAACTTCGCTCCTTTTCTTCCTTGGTAAGCGCCTCGCGTGGCTTGTCGTAGACCGGCCCCATGCTAATGAACCACTCATCCACCAGGCGGAAGACCAGCTCGGTCTTGCAGCGCCAGCACACTGGATAGCGGTGGGTATAAGTGGAGACATCGTAGAGGAGGCCCTTCGTTCTGAGATGCTCGAAGATCATTTCGCGCACCTCGGTGACGTGCCGGCCGGTAAACGGTTCGAAATGAGGTGTGAAATACCCTTCTTCGTCCAGTGGGGCAACCAATGGCAGGCGATATTGCTTAGCCAGTTGGAAGTCCTCGGCTCCACAACCGGGGGCAATGTGCACGATACCGGTACCTTCGGCTTCGCCCACTCCATCCCACAAGATCACCCGATGGGCCTCCTGGGCGCTCTCTTGGATATCCCGGATCAGCTCCGCCTGGTCCGTGCACCCTCCGGGCATCCGAGCGGCTTCCAGTTCATCGAAAGGCCCTTCATAGGTCCAACCTTCCAAGGCGAAACCTGGCATCTCGGCCAGAACTTCATACGGACCCTTAAGCATGTGCAATGTGCCCTTTGACAAGTAGAGGATTTCGCCGTGATGCCGCACTTTGACGTAGGTCAGCTCTGGTCCCACCGCCGCTGCCACATTACTCGTCAAAGTCCATGGAGTCGTGGTCCACACCAGTAGCGATTCGCCGGGCCGGTTGCGCAACGGAAAACGCAAAGTTACACTCGGATGGGTTAATTCCACGTAGCCGTCGGTCACGATTTCGTGTTGGCTGATACCTGTGGCACAGCGTGGACACCAAGGCATTACATCTGCGCCGCGATAAAGCCAGCCCTTCTGCCAACATTTTTTCAGGAAGGTCCAAATCATATAATTGTTCTCGTTGGAGAACGTGAAGTAGCTGCCGCCCAATTCCGGCATGCCGAGACGGCCGACGATCTGTTCCACCGTGTCGGTCACCGGTCCGAGTGGGCCCTCAATCGTGATGACGCGTGATGGGTCTTCAACAATCAGATCCGCCAGCCAGCGCAGCTGATCGGGGTCATTCCAATCCATCCAGTACCCCAGGCGGATGGATTGCTCGGTCTGGACCGCCGCATAGCGTAGCACCCGCTCCTTACACTTGCGCACGAAACGGTCCAAACCATATGCTTCGATATCGCGCTTCGAGCGGAAGCCCAGCTCCTTTTCCACTTCTACCTCAACCCATAGACCTTGACAATCGAACCCGTTCTGGTAACGCAGCTCACGCCCGCGCATCGTCCAGAAACGGTTGTACAGGTCCTTATAGGTGCGCCCCCAACCGTGGTGGACGCCCATAGGGTTATTGGCGGTGATCGGGCCATCCAGGAAGGACCATGGCGGCTGTCCGCGATGCAGTTCGCGCATCACTTCGAAGGCGCGCGTTTCCTTCCAAAAGCGGAGTATCGCATACTCTTGAGCGATAAAATCGACGTTAGCCGGTACTTCTCGAAATGGCATAGATGCGTATCCTCAGTCACCCAGTTCTATTTCAATGCGCTTGTTAATGCGCCCCTTGCTCTTATAGTCCACCACGCGGATGTGTCCCACTTCACGTGTGTTGGCCACGTGGGTGCCACCATCCGCTTGCAAATCCAATCCGACGATCTCAACAAGACGCACTTCAGTGATTTGCGGCGGCAATAAGTTGATTTTCGTGCGGATCAAGTCAGGGATACGGAACGCCTCCTCGCGGGGCAGCAATCGCACCCGCACTTCACGACCCGCCATCACCTCGGCATTGACCCGTTCTTCAATCTCGCGCACCAATTCTTGGCGCAGTGTTTCGAATTCAAAATCCATGCGGCCTCGCAGGGGCTCCATATTCCCGCCTGTGACCAACGCTCCGTAATCGCGCCAGACCACGCCACATAAGATATGCAAGGCGGTATGAGTGCGCATCAGACGGTAGCGATAGTCCCAGTCCAGCCGTCCAGTCACACGGCTTCCCAGCTCCGGAAGCGCTCCTGCGATGACATGCCAGACCTGTGCTCCGTCGCGTTTCACCTGGATGACAGGGAGAACGCGACCGTCTATCTCAAGCCAACCCCGGTCCGCCGGTTGACCGCCTCCGCCCGGGAAAAAAGCCGTGCGGTCCAACGCGACCGCATGGAGCGAGAGCTCCAAGTCCACAATAGAAGCGTCAAATTCTTTGATGTAACTGTCGGTCTGGTACAGCAGAATGGTCATCCGCCTGAGTCATCTCCTGATACAAGGCCCGCAAGTTGGCGTAATGGAGGTCCTGGACCATGCCATTGAGCGAGATGCGCGATTTGCCACACGATTCGATGTCTAATCGGCGTAAGGCTTCCTCGACATTCTGGCCAGATTTTATGATCTCCGCCACGCGCTGTTGGATGGTGGTCAGGTAGCGGATATTGCTTTGGATAGCTTCTTTCACCTCGCCGCGCAGTAGCACCTCACCGTGGCCTTGGACGATGGTGTCGATGTTAAGCTGGAGCAAGTTCTTCAGCGAGGCGAGAAAGTCCCGATAGCTGCCCCCTACAAAATACGGAAGGGGCATCATCGTATCTGCCGCCAGCAGCACTTTGTCCTCCCGGATGTACACCACGATCGAATCAGGGGTGTGTCCGGGGGATGGGATCAATTGCAACGATTTGCCGCCTAAGTGGATGCACATCTCGCCTTCGTCAAAGGTGATATCCGGGACTCGGATGGGCACATCATCCTCTTCGGACGAGCGTCTATCGCGGGCTTGAGTCGCCTTGAGCTTGATCATCTCCACCATCGTTTGGGCACACAGCTGGTGACAGATGAGCTGCACATTGCCGAAGAGAAAGTTGCCATTGGTGTGATCCCCGTGCCAGTGCGTATTAATGAGATAACGAAT
>JANXAX010000149.1 GCA_025062175.1 Anaerolineae bacterium
GCGAATGCAGGTGGAGAGAAACCCTTTCCTGGAACAGATCAGAAGGAACACTATATGCTCTGGCAGCGCTGATCGCCTTCAACCATGATGATCACCCCGCTAACCCCATACTAGGCGCTTGTTTGCACCACACCTTTTATCCGACGTTCGATCGTCAGGAAGCGGCACGAATAACCCCGAACGGTGAGTTTAGAAGTCAAGATACCCGACAAATTCTAATGGAGCTCATGCATCTCTGTTAACGTTCCATTAACCATTGGGTGCAATACTTGATTACGATGTGGTTGTTCAGAGGATTGATACTATGTTATGCACGATTACCAATGCGTGAAAGTGCATGGTATAATTAAGATAAGCGGTTCTTGTGAGTGAGAATGAGGTGAATGACGAATGATGCGTTTTGATCGTTTTACCGAGCGCGCTCAGGATGCAGCCATGCGCGCTTATGAGATATTGCGCCGTTTCCAGCACAATCAGGCGGATACGGAGCATATGTTGTTGGCCATGTTGGAACAACCCGAGGGGTTGGTGGGGGAGATCATTCGCTCACTGGGTGGCGATCCCGAGCTCGTGCGCAGCCGGGTAGAAAGCGTCCTGCAGAACAGCCCCCGCGCCCGCGGGCCGGAGATCGCCTCGATGGCGGTGGGACAGGTGTTCATCACACCGCGCCTGAAACGGGTGCTCGATCTATCCGGAGAGGAAGCCAATCAACTCGGTGATGAGTATATCTCCACCGAGCACATCTTCCTGGCCATGTGTGCAGAACGTGGTACTCCGACAGCACGCATTCTGCAAGAAGCCGGCATCGATCGAGAGCGCGCATTGGAGGCGATCAGGCGTCTGCGCGGCGGGCAACGAGTCAATAGCCCGCACGCCGAAAGTCACTATCGCACACTGGAAAAGTATGGACGCGACCTGACCCGGATGGCGATGGAGGGCAAGCTGGATCCGGTGATCGGGCGCGATGAGGAGATCCTGCGCGTCATTCAGGTGCTGTGCCGACGCACCAAGAATAATCCAGTGCTCATCGGCGAGGCCGGCGTGGGCAAGACAGCCATCGTCGAAGGCTTGGCACAGAAGATTGCCAACGGGGATGTGCCGGAGCTGTTAATGGGCAAGCGTGTGATCAGCCTCGACCTGGGTGCGATGATCGCGGGCACGCGCTTCCGCGGCGAATTTGAGGAACGCCTCAAATCCGCCCTGGAGGAGATTCAGCGTTCTAAGGGAGAGATCATCCTGTTCATCGACGAGTTGCACACCGTGGTGGGTGCTGGCGCTGCCCAAGGGGCGGTGGATGCTAGTAACATGATGAAGCCAGCACTGGCACGCGGCGAGCTTCAATGCGTCGGGGCGACCACACTGGACGAATATCGTCAGTACATCGAGCGTGATGCCGCACTGGAACGACGATTCGCACCGGTCTTCGTCGATGAGCCCACAGTTGAAGAAGCGATTGAGATGTTGAAGGGGCTGCGCGACCGCTATGAGGCACATCACCGCGTCAAGTTCACCGATGAGGCATTGGTGGCGGTGGTGCGCTTGACACACCGCTACGTGACCGAGCGGCGGCTGCCCGACAAAGCCATCGATGCGATGGACGAGGCGGCCAGCAAGTTGCGCGTTGCTATCTACTCAATGCCGGAAGCGTTGCGCGCGAAGAAAAAGCGGCTAAGCCAGCTGCAGGCCGAGGAAGAGGCGGCATGGCAGCGGCGCGACTACGAGCGCGCTACCCAGATCAGGGCGGAACGATTACGGCTGGATGCGGAGTTCCAGGCGGAACGCGACCAATGGTGGCGTGAGAAGAACCTGGATGAAGTAGTGGAGGCAAACGACATTGCGCAAATCGTCTCCAGCTGGACCGGCATCCCGCTGCACGAGATGATGGAGACCGAGTCCGAAAAATTGCTGCGCATGGAGGAAAAATTGCACGAGCGCATCATCGGCCAGGATGAGGCGATCAAGGTGGTCTCGGACGCCATCCGGCGTGCACGCTCTGGACTAAAGGATCCGAAGCGTCCGATGGGCAGTTTCCTCTTCCTGGGCTCGAGCGGTGTGGGCAAGACCGAGCTGGCCAAGGCGCTCGCCTGGTTCCTGTTCGACGATGAGGATGCACTGCTGCGCATCGATATGAGCGAATACCACGAGAGCCATACCGTCAGCCGTCTCTTTGGTGCTCCACCCGGCTACATCGGCTACGATCAGGGTGGCCAGCTGACAGAAGCGGTACGGCGGCGACCTTACCAAGTCATCCTCTTCGATGAAATTGAGAAAGCCCATCCCGATGTCTGGAATGCCTTGCTGCAAATCCTGGAGGATGGACGGCTCACCGACGGACAAGGGCGTGTGGTTGACTTCCGCAACACGGTGATCATCATGACCAGCAACGTCGGCACCCAATTTGGTGCCAAGGGCGGCGCAATCGGATTTGCGCGTGGAGATGTTGCAGCCGAGACGGATCAGCGCAGGATGCGCAGCGAGATCCAAGACGCCCTGCGGCGCACCTTCCGCCCTGAGTTCCTGAACCGCATCGATGAGATTGTCATCTTCCACAATCTGACCCGCGAACAGGTCAAGCAGATTGTGGATTTGCAGATGAAAGAGATCGCAGCGCGGCTGGCTGAGCACGGCATCACCATCGAGCTGACTGAGGCGGCACGTGAGTGGCTCTCTGCCGAGGGATATGACCCGCAGTTTGGAGCACGCCCGCTGCGTCGCACGCTCCAGAAGCATGTGGAAAGCCCCCTCTCGGTGCGGTTGTTGCGTGGTGAGTTTCGCAGTGGTGACACAGTGCTGGTAGACGCAGCCGGTAGCGAGGGGCTCTCCTTCCATAAAAAGGGGCCGGCAGCCACTGTAGTGGAAATCCCATTGGCCAATACCAGCTCCGAAGTTGCGTAAAGGTGCTTCGGAGATCGTATGATCGTTAGCTGCGAGGCCTGAGCCCTGTTCGAAGCGAATCAGGGTACAGGTTTCTTCCTTTGCCCTCACCCGGATATGACCTGGCTGGTGATTTGGAATGCCTGGGCATCATCGTGACTGCGCAGGTCAGGATATGGACTTCGTCTCGCGCTTCTTCGCTCCCCGTGTCGGCATCACCGAGGATCCCGTGACCGGAATGGGCACATACATCCTTGATATCCTATCGGTCGCAGAGATTGGGCAGATGTCATCTTACCGCACATCAGCCCTCGGTGCGCGGTGGAGCGCCTTTCTGTGAAAACGGCGGTGCACGCGCCGAGATAGGTGGCTATGTCGTCACCTATTTGCGCGGCGAGATCGCGATTAACCTCTAGCCCACCCTCTATATCGAAATCGCCCCGAAGCCTCTGATCCAAGGGCGTTCACCGTCGCCGATTTGTGGTATAATTAGGAAGTGACATAAATAGTGCCATACCGCGGTCGCCGTTCCCCGGCGGACAACACCCGGGAGGGAGAGATGCCATGAAAGCAAATTCAGACCCCCAGAGCGCAAGGACGTGCTGTGTCCCCTGTGCTCGTTTCATGCGTTTGCTCATTGTGATGGTTCTGGCGTCTTTGTTGGGTATGGCGGTGACAGCTCCCGTGTTGGCTCAGATTACCAGCATGCCTCAGCCGCTCACCTCACCTGCCCCTGTTCCATTGTTGCATGAAGGGACGCAAGCGGATGTTTCTGAAAGTGTCTTCACGAATTTGCCTCTGCGCTTCATCGCTAACCGTGGCCAGTGGGATGCATCGGTGCAGTTTGCGGTGCATGAAGCAGATCACGCAACGTATTTCACGCCGCGCCAGGTGATCTTCAGCGTTGCTGGGCAAGGAGATGCCACCGTGCCGCCTGTGCGCCTTTCTTTTCTCGGCGCGCGAACATCTTTCTCATTGGAAGGCATAACACCTCTCCCGGGCAGCGTCCATTTCTTCGTTGGCAATAATCCGGCAAGCTGGCGAATGGGTGTCCCCTCCTACGCTGCCATTGTCTATCGCAATCTCTACCCCGGCGTGGATTTGGTCTACAGCGGATCCCATGGCCAGCTCAAGAGCGAGTTCCGACTGGCGCCAGGCGCTCATCCTGGGTTGATCCATCTGGCGTACGAGGGTGTTGAAGACGTGCACGTGCTGCCGGACGGGTCGCTCCGCCTGCGCACGATGCACGGCGAGCTGATCGAGGCGGCGCCGTTGGCTTATCAAGAGGCTGACGGCATACGCCGGACGGTGACGGCGCGCTACGTGGTGCTCGCCGCACCATTGCAGACACCTTTCCTGACGGTGCGCCTGCCCGCGCTGGTACGCTTTGAAGTGCGTGACTACGACCCAAGGTGGACGTTGGTGATCGATCCGGTGCTGCGCTATGCCAGCTTTCTGGGCGGCAGTCAAGCGGAATCGGGCAACGCCATCGCGGTGGACGATGCTGGCAATGTGTACATCGCAGGCGGCACCCTTTCCAATGACTTCCCTGTGTACACTGCCATTCAGACGCGACCTCGTGGAAGTTGGGACGCCTTTGTGACCCAGCTGGTGCGTATGGGCGAGGTATACACCTACGGCTTTTCGACCTACTTGGGCGGTAGCGGTCCTGACCTCGCTCACGACATCGCGGTGAGCAGCAGCGGCGATGCGGTAACCATTGTAGGTGAGACCGCTTCGTCCGACTTCCCCATCTTCAACGCACCCCAGACGGTCAATCGGGGGTATGTGGATGCTTTCGTGACGCGCCTCATCACCCGGAGCGGGGTCATCACACTGGATTATTCCACCTACCTAGGCGGCAATGGGATCGATATAGGACATGCTGTGGCGTTGGACAGCGCCGGCGATGTTGTGGTCGTCGGCGAAACCACTTCGCGTAATTTGTTCACCACCACAACGGCGGTCCAGCCGTTCTGTGGCGAGTCGCCCTGCTTTCGAGATGCTTTCGTCACCCGTATTGCGAACAGCAGCGGCTACACGTTCACCTACTCCAGCTATTTGGGTGGCAGAGGTGCCGACCGCGCCTGGGCGGTCGCCGTGGACACGACTGATGACGCCATCTTTGTGACGGGTGAGACCGGCTCGCCGGATTTCCCTCTCCGTAATGCGCCCCAGCCGGTCTGGGGCGTGGCGGGATTGCACCTGCCCACTGCCGAGCTGGAAGCAGTCGCAGCTATCACCTATCCGGACGGGTTTGTCACCCAGATCACCACCAGCGGCGGCTATACCTACGCCTACTCCACCTATCTCGGGGGCACTTTTGTGGACGGCGGACGTGGCATCGTGGTGGACAGCAGCGGCAATGCCTGGGTGACCGGCCACACCGGTTCGACTGACTTCCCGCGCACTCCGAACGCGGTACAGCCGACGTATGGTGGTGGTGCTCCGATCGGGCTGGGGGGAGATGCTTTCCTGACCCACATTGTGAATGCTGGGGGTGTGTACACCTTTGGTTATTCCACCTTCTTGGGCGGCAGTAGAGACGAGGTGGGATATGACCTGATCCTAGACGGCAATGACAATCCAGTCGTCGTCGGGAAGACCCTCTCCGGAGATTTTCCCACCCGCTATCCAATTCAAAGCCACTTGCGCGGTGCGGCCGATGCCTTTGTCACGCAGTTGATCAGTACCACTGCGGCGTATACCCTGGGCCTTTCCACTTACCTGGGCGGCAGCGGCCTTGACGACGCCTATGGCGTGGCGGTGGACGCTGTGGGCGATATCTACATCACCGGCCAGACCGCTTCCGCCGATTTCCCGACCGTGCAAGCATTGGATGCCAGCCATTCCGGGACGACGGACGCCTTCGTGACGCGCATCGGGTGGGGTGGGTTGATGATCAGCAAGACAGCGACACCGACCCTGGTCGCTCCGGGGCGTGCGGTCACCTACACGCTCGTCTTCACCAACGACAGCCCCACCCTGGCGCAAAACGTGGTGATCAGCGATTATCTGCCCATCCCGGTTATTTTCAGCGACGCCAGCTACGTCAGCAGTGGCGCGATAGTCACGCCGACGGGGAGCTTCAGCTACACCTGGCGGGTGGACGATTTGGCTCAAGGCAAAGGTGGGACAATTCAGATATCGGCTGTGCTGAGCAATGCGTTGGCGCCAGGCATGTACATCACCAACACTGCTGTGATCACAGGGAGCGGGGCTTACACCTCATCCTATAGCGTCTCCACGGCGGTTATCACTGTGGGACACGGCATATATCTGCCTATCATCAGCAAGCAACCGTGATTCATGCGAATACTTTTGCCCCGCTGCGTCGCCTCTTTCGGGTAAGCAGCGACACGGAGCATTCGAAGAGGGTGACAGCTGACTCGTGGTGCTCGCCCTATCTGGCACGCTGGGCGGGGTGGAGCGTGGTGGTGCTGGCAGGGGTGCTTTACCTGCTCACGCTGGATACCGGCCTGCGCCCAGACGAGCTGCAAGGCGGCGACCTGATCACCCATCAATACGCCCAGGTGCAGGCGCGCCCTGGCAATGCACCCGGTTACCCGCTCTACACTATGGG
>JANXAX010000014.1 GCA_025062175.1 Anaerolineae bacterium
CTATGGTTCACGCTGCTGTTAGGCGGTGTCTTTCTCCTGTTCGAGACCGGCAATTTGGTGTTGCTCTACGCTATCGCTGCCCGTATCAGCGATGCGCGCGCTGCCTTGCGCACAGCCTGGTTCTACGGCTTGTTGTTCATACCGGTCTATACGCTGACCGGTTGGTTTGAAAGTTATCCTCTTTTCTTCTTTCTGCTGGGCTTGTACCTGTTGCTCTGCAGGCGCCCACTGTTGAGTGCGCTGACATGCGGGGTGGGTTTTATGATCAAGCTTATCCCAGTGGTCTTGTTGCCCATTGGATTACGGGCGCCGCGCAAGGAGAAGCTCGCGGTTACGCTGCCGTACTTGAACCTCAGGTTTGATCCGCTCGATGCCTTGCTCTATATAGGTGTCTTTGTCTTGACTGTCATCTTCATCGGACTGCCCTTCTACTGGCTCAATCCTCGGCTGGTATGGGGGTCGCTTGTCATCAGCAATGCACGCGCACCCTGGGAGACGGTTTGGGCACTCTTAGAAGGGAAGTACGATTACGGCATCATTCCACTAGATATGCGGGATCTGAGCTGGCAACCGAACCCGGCAACAACACATCTGCCCTGGCCCCTGATCACACTGGCATTTGCGCTTGTCTTTCTTTTCATCTACACACGTTCCATTGAGTGGCGGCAACCTCGTAACCTGGTCGCCTTTGCCGGCTTTGCGGTATGTCTTTTTATGCTTTACTCCAAAGGGTACAGCCCCCAATGGTTGGGTTGGGTGTTGGTGTTCATCGCCTTGTTGCTGCCCAATTTGCGCGGCGCGTTCTACGCACTGGTCACCAGCTGGGTCAACCTGATCGAAGCAAATGTCTTTTTCATTATGGTGCCCGACGAGCATTGGCTGCTGGTCATGACCGTGAGCATCCGCACCCTGGTTTTCATCATGGTGAGTCTGGAGTGCCTCTTTATCCTGTTCCCCTCTTGGTTCGGTGCGCGGATGCAGCGCGCCTGGCGTTTGTCGCTCATCGGCCTGACGGTTGTGCTGCTGGTCAGCGGTGTCGTAGCTGGAGTACGTTTTGTCCACGCCTACTTTGATGTACGTTACCAGTTGTCACCCTACCGTGCCACCATTGATGTATTACGTGCCGAAAGCCAACCCCACATGGCGCTGATCCTGACCAGCTATGACCATCGCACATATGACTGGTTGTATCCGTTTTTGTGGGATCGGTTAACTTTCTACATGTTGGATGACTACGCACCTCCCGGCGAAGCGGTGACGACGCGTACTCAGGCGCTGATGGATGAGATCGCCCGGCATCATCGCGAAGTGTGGTTCTTCGACAATGATCCGAAAGAACAGTCCCCCTCTGAACGGATTATGTTAGAATGGCTCGCCACTCATGCTGAACTGAAAGGTATGCGCGACATAGACGGAGGCCGGCTGTATCACTTTCGCTTTCGCTGACCGCTGATGACCTCTCCCATTATTGTGACGTTGGAGACAACGACAGTCACCAAGAGGCTTGGGATCGTGCACCAAACAGGCTCCATTCATCCTACCGGCGCACGTACCCCGCAGCACTTGCCTTTTTATGAAAAAAAAGATAGAATTCGGAGACAAATGGGGTTTGCAGCGGGCTATCCAAGCGAATACCCAGCGTCACTCAGGTACGACGCCTTTGGGGGATGGAGCCGGTGCAAGTGCTCTCCATGTCGAAAAGTGAAAGAAAGGATCGGAAATGACAACCGCATCTAAAAGCAAAGATATCGGCATTGTGCCCATTCTGATTGTGCTGTTCACCCTATTTACTGCAGCAGTACATTTGTACTTGGGCATTCTCTACTACGACACGTGGTTTGTGCTGAACGGTTTGGGATATCTCGGGCTGCTTGGCGCTCTTTTCCTGCCCATTCCCATCATCCGTGACCTGCGTTTCGTATGGCGCTGGCTGCTGGTGGGCTATGCTGCACTGACCATCATCCTGTATTTTGTGATTAACCAGCTGAGCGTCGACACTCTGGGGCTGGTGACTAAAGCAGCCGAAGTTTTGTTGATTGTGTCTCTGGTGTTGGATCGCCATCGGGACAGGTAGCCATACAGCGCATCCCGTTGTGTGTATCGGCTCCCTGCCCGAATGAACAAATGGTCATCATAGAGCACGCCCAAGGGAAGGGAGAAAGATTCTGGACTCCCTCGACGGATTCGGCGCCCACCAAGCTGCGTGGACATGAAGGGACTCGTCTGAGCTCTTTGCGTCTCGCCGGTTTGATGGTGGTTGCTCTTGCTCCCTGATGGTTGCAGCAAAGAGAGCTCGGCGGGAGCGCCTCGTCACCCAAACTCGCCCTTCCCCGTGATCTTAGCATTACCCATAAGTCCAGCGATTAAAACCTCCGCGCGTGGGGCCGCGGCCGACCGTCCGCTTGCACGGACAGAAGCGACGCCCTCGCAGGAGGTGCGCCCAGCGGCATGCCGGTCAGGCGCGACTCTGGTCGCCAGCCCACTAGTCCGTTGCTGTGGCTGTCTGGACCGCCTATTGGACAGGAGCTGCGAGACACCCCTCGCGCTGATAACGGGTGAAGAGCTGTCCCCACGGGGTCGTGGCCTTCCAATGCTCGAAAACCTTGCGGTCGCGTGTCGGCCAGCGGTAATAGTCGTGGTACACCTCAGAGCCCAGGATGAAGAGATTGACCAACGGGGTACGGAAGAAGAAGTTCTGGATGGACTTGAGCGGGCCAAACCATAACAGGTCGCCGGCACGGCTCGCCAGGTTGTCCCCCACGTGAAAGCCCCAACGCTCCTGGGCCGCGTCGACATCGCCTACCACCTCGATATCCCGCATATCTCCCACGCCCAACCCCCGCTCATGGGCTAGGCGGATGTATCCGATGTCGCGTAACGGGTCAAAACCCATCATGCTCGCAGCCAACGCGTCGATCGCCACCTGGTCCGCGCTCGCCAGGATCACGTTCTTGACCTCAGGGATCATCGTGCGCGGGCCAGGGCCATTGCCCGCCGTGGTACCGTCCATCACGGCGAAGAGACCCGTGTGGATCTCTTTTTGGATTGCCAACAGGTCCACCAGGGTTTCGTGAATCCAGCTATGGGTATAATGCCGGCGCGTGCAGAGCAGGCCACCAAAGGCATTCTTCATAGCGCCGGTGGTGGTGGTGTAAATATGACATTTGACCGTCGGCAAGTGCACGATATTTTTGCCAATAAAGTAATCCGGAATACGAATGCCCTCCGGATAGATGTGGTCTAACACCAACATCTTAGCCTTGGGACGATACACGATCCATTGCATATCCTCGTCGCGGAAGTTGAACAGCACGGGAATATTATGAGCGCGGAAGATGGGCACATAGCCGTTCAGATCTTCGCCCTTAAAGGCATCAGTGACCACCGTCTTATTTTGCACACATACTAAATCTTGATATCCATGGGCGCGCAGGCCCAGGATGGTGCCCTCCAGCTGCCATGGAGTCGTGTTCGCGCCAGGAAAGGGGAAGTGCCACGAGATGTTATCCTTCAAGATTGTGGTGGCGGTGCGGTCTAAGGCGCGTTCCACCTCGGCGAGCTCGATCAAGCGCTGATAATCTTCCAGCACGGTCTCCGGCTTGGTGCGCAAGACGGCCACTTTAGCACGCGTGCTCATATGTTTGTGCCTCCCTCGTCGTACACACGTTCTGCTCGATGGTCCAACCCACGACGTCCCCCAATCAAGAATTCATGGGCATAAATACCTGTTCAACATTGCTGACCTTTCCAGTATAACCAAGCCAATTGCTTTGGCCAAACTGGGGAGTCCTTTAAGCGTAGGGTTATTGCAGCATATCTGCTCCGCGATTGGTATCCACCCGAACCACGGCCATCAGGAAGCGGACATGCGTCCATTCCGGGAGAATGCGGAGCCGCACGCAACCATTACTGCTGCGGGCGGGTGATTGGACAGGGTATGAGCTGACCCTTTTGCCAGCGCGACAGAATCTCGCGATTGGAACGAAAGGCGATCTCGGCAGGAAGCTCGTGGGCAGCGAAGAAGCGCGCTGCATCGGCATCATCGCCAGGGGTGAGCCAGCCTCCTGCCACTTGGGCCTGGTAGAAGATGATAACACCGGCGCCGCGGGGGTCGTTTCGATAACCGCCTACATGGAGCAAGCCGGTGATGCGCACTTGAATTCCAGTCTCCTCCAGACATTCCCGCGCGGCGGCCTCGGCAGGATCTTCATCGCTTTCGACGAAACCCGATGGGAGACACCATGCCCCCTGAGCGGGTGCCACGGCCCGCCGCACCAAGAGCACCTTGCCTTCGTTTTCGACCAGCACAGCAACGCCCACTTTAGGATCCACAAAATGAATAAAGCCGCACGCCGGACAGACACGCCGCGTGCGGCCATAGACGAAACGGTCATGCAGCTCCGTGCGACAGTAAGGACAATAACGGTAGGGTGGACGTTCCTCGGCCATCAGGATGTGCGCCGTAACTCCTCTACCGCTTCGCGTGCCGCCCACAGATTGCCCCATGGCGCCGTGATAGGGGTCACACATCCCGTGCCGAGCACCCAGCGGCGCCCTCCCTCAGTCTGCTCGAAAGCGGCACGGGCTTCAGCACGCACCTGTTCCGGTGTGCCGCGCACCATGGTCTCCCATTGCCGCAGTCCACCGATCAGCGCGCGCGGGAAGCGCTGCAGCGCCTCGCGCAAGCTGGGCGGTGTGTCCTGATCGTGCCAGTTGATCGCCTGCACGGGATAATCCAGCACCAGGTCAAACATCACATTGCGCCCGTGGAGATGTAACACGTTGAACCAGAGTCCCTCGGCCGCCTCCAAGATGCGCAGGTCATAGGGTCGGCCAAACTCACGGTATTCCGCTTCGCTCAGCAGATCGTAGGTCGCGTGCTGCAGTGCCAGAAAGATGCCAGCAATACCGGCAGGACGTACGGCTTCGATGAAACGGACAATCGACTGGGTGATCGTTTCCAGCCCAGATTTGACCAGCTGCGGATGCTGGCGCAGATCGGCGAGCAGGCGCTCACCTGCCAGATTACGCGCCTGTGCCAGTGGACTAAAGATGGTGGGGATGAAGGGCACCTCGTCCTTGACCTCGCTACCGATGAGAAAGAGCGCGCGGGTGATCTCGCCCAACAAGCCAGCGTGCGGGTCGAGCACGGTGAGCTGCGCCCAATCCTCCGGTCTCTTGATCACACGTCCCACCCATTCGCGTGTGCCCTCCTCATTGCCCACCCAGCGCGATTGCGCCCCCCAGTCGGCAAGACAGTAATTGCTCGAGGGTGTCACTTTAATGAAGTCGAAGTCAAATAGGCGCTGAAAGGCCAGCGTGGCGCGTGCCAGGAGCTCGCCGCGTTGGTCATCAACCGGCCAATGACGCCAGAGCGCTACGGCGGGGCGGTCGGTCGGCTGACCGGCGATCGTCGCTTCTAAGCGTTCGCGTTTGCGCATTCTAGAGATCTCCTCATGCACGCAACAGCCAGCGACCGCCCTCAGCCACGCTGGCAGCGAGAAACGCCTTGAGCAGATCGACCCCTAGGAAGGGTACAAGCCCTCCGAGCACCGCGGCTTCCAGACTACCCATCACGAACGCCAGCCATGTCACTCCACAAAGGTAAATGGCGGCAAGACCAGCCAACGCTGCGATGAAGCGCCCTGTCCGCGAAGTGGACAGCTGGGCAGCTACCCAACCCGTGACAAATGCCCCGGCGACAAAACCGATTAAATAGCCCGCCGTCGGCCCGCTCAGGGCTGCAGCGCCACGTCCATAGGCATCTACGGGCAATCCGCCGGCGATGGCTGCCAGGTAGAGCAGCTGGCTGAGCGCCCCCCCACGCGCACCCAACACCAGTCCGGCTAGGAGCACAGCCAGCACTTGCATGGTGACCGGCACCGGTGTGAACGGCAACGGAATAGTGATGCGCGCGCTGAGGATGGTGAACAAAGTGAACAGAACGACAGCGCCAATGTAGGCGAAATACCGAACCTTTCTCTGACGTGCTATACTCTGCAACAACATGTTCTCGCTCCTCGGCAATGCCTCTGACAAGTGTCATGTTGGGTCCAGTATCTCTAAATACCTCCTATCCGTCAAATCAGCGGCTGCTTCAGAGAGAGCAGTGTCTTTCGTGGTTGCTCGAGCACATGGGTTCCCCTATAATCTGGGGGCCACTCAGGAAGAGGGCTCTTGCGTGATCCATTGGATCGATTGTGATAGTGTTTGCATTCGTTCGATGCGAACGAGCAGAAAGGAGGATGCGATGTGCGGCATCGTGGGATACGTTGGATCACGCCATGCGGTGCCCCTGGTGCTGGAAGGGCTGCGCCGCCTGGAGTATCGCGGTTACGATTCGGCCGGACTGGCCACCATCCAGGATGGAATGTTATGTATCCGACGGGCCGAGGGCAAGCTGCGCAATCTGGAACGTCTCCTCCAGGAACAGCCGGCTGAGGGGTCTATCGCCATCGGCCATACCCGCTGGGCGACTCACGGCGTTCCATGTGAGCGCAACGCTCATCCGCATGTGGACTGCCACCACGAGCTCGCAGTGATCCAAAACGGGATCGTTGAGAACTTTCTCCCTTTGCGCCAAGAGCTCACAGCGCAGGGCCATCGCTTCTTATCGGACACTGATACTGAGGTGATCGTACATTTGGTGGAGGCCTATCTAGCACAGGGGTATGACTTAATCGAAGCGGCACGTCGCTCCTTTGCCCGCATCAAGGGAGCCCACGCAATTGTGCTGCTCAGCCGTCAGGCGCCCGATACCTTGATTGCCGCGCGCATCGGCAACGCCGGTGGGGTGATTGTGGGCGTCGGGGAAGGGGAGATGTTTCTCGCAAGTGACATCCCGGCCATCCTGGAACACACCCGCCGCGTGATCTTTCTCGAGGACGGCGAAATGGCGATTGTGCGCGCTCAAGGAGCACAGTTCCTGAGACTGGACGGCAGCTCGCTCAGCAAATCCAGCATCGAGATCCCGTGGGATCCCGTCAGTGCAGCTAAAGGCCCATATCGTCACTTTATGCAGAAAGAGATCATGGAGCAGGCACGTTCACTCACAGATACCCTGCGTGGACGCATCGACTTCGCCAGCGGTTGGGTGGAGTTGCCGGAATTGAATCTGCCTCCTGAAGAGGCCCGGACTCTTGACAAGATGGTCATTGTGGCATGTGGCACTTCGGCCCATGCCGGTCTGGTCGGCAAATTCATGCTCGAAAAGCTCGCCCGCATCCCGGTTGAGGTGGACTACGCCAGCGAATTTCGCTACCGCGATCCTCTGATCGGCCCGAACACGCTCGTCCTGGCGATTACCCAATCGGGTGAGACCGCGGACACGTTGGCCGCGCTGGAGGAGGCACGTGCCAAAGGGGCGCGCACGGCCAGCATCGTCAACATGATCGGGAGCATGGCACAACGCATCAGCGATGGATATATCTTGATGCAGGCCGGCCCAGAGATCGGTGTGGCCTCGACCAAAGCATTTACGGCATCGTTGGTGGACCTGCTGCTGCTTGCAGCATACCTCGGACAGGCGCGCGGGACGCTCTCCCAGCGCGACGGCCAGCGGCTGGCACAGCATCTGGCGGAGCTGCCGCAGCAGGTGGGCACCGTCCTCAGCGAGGGCTACAACAACTACCAGAGGTTAGCGGAGGAGTTTCACCACTGTGAACATTTCCTCTACCTAGGGCGCGGCATCAACTATCCGATCGCGCTAGAGGGGGCGCTCAAGCTGAAAGAGATCAGTTACATCCACGCCGAAGGCTATCCGGCTGGAGAGATGAAGCATGGCCCCATCGCCCTCATCGACCGCGATATGCCGGTGGTCACAATCGCAGTACGCGACAACGTTTATGACAAGATGATCAGCCAGATCGAACAAGTCAAGGCACGGGGCGGCGTCGTGATCGCCGTGTGCCACGCGGATGATGAAGCAGTACAAGCGAAGGCGGATTATGTGCTGCGCATTCCGCACACCGACCCGCTGCTCACACCTATTCTCGCCGTGTTGCCGCTTCAGCTACTGGCGTATCACCTGGCAGTGCGGCGCGGCTGCGACGTCGATCAACCGCGCAACCTGGCCAAGAGCGTCACCGTGGAGTAGATGTAGGATTGTGAAATCACGAAGGACGGATCACAATCAGCGAGGGGGTATTGCATCACTTGGAGAGAAGGCACCGAGCCGCACAATGTGAGCAAATGGCACTGACTGCTTCCCAACAGTTGCGGCTTGAGCAACTCTCGCCATTCTAGCACTGTGCTCTAATTCGTCCTCGATTTGAAATGTGCTTATCAGCAAGTGGCTAGATTGCGTCCTCTCCCCATACCTGCTTATAATAGCATCTCTGTGTCCATTTGGCGTGTAACGGAGGTGCCCGAGCCCATGGCAGGGTTTAAGAAGAGCAGCGTGCTGTATCGTTTCGGTATCATCGGCGAACTGCTACAGTTTCTGTGGCAACGCAAGCTGTGGTGGTTGATTCCGATGGTGGTGGTGATTGTATTGTTCGGGATGTTGTTAGTATTCGCACAAGGCTCCGCTGTTGCGCCGTTCATTTACACCCTGTTCTAAGGTGTTGGGAGACAAATCCTGTTCCACAAATGTATCGTGACAGCTGTCCTGAGACCACCGTCGCACGTTGATCAGGAATTCTCTATGGAGCTTGCCTCGAATGTCGCTTTAGTCTTGCTCACGCTCACAGGCTATTCGGCCGGGGTCGCACTAGGTGCCCGCAACAGAATTCCGGTTCCGGGTCTGCTCGATCTTATGGTGATCGTGCTGTTGTGGGTCGGGGCGATATCCACCCGTGCAACGCTAGGCAGGTGGCTGGCCATCGGCGTATGGGTGCTCATCGGTCTAATGGTTGGACTGATGTTGGCGTACGCACGTCGGACTCAATATACCAAGGCCGAGCACAACACACCTGCAGCGAACCTGTGGCAAGCGTGGAAAGTCTTTGCACGCCGGATGGGCAACTACCAGGGGCGCGTCTTCATGGCTTTGCTTTATTTCACAGTTGTGTTACCCTTTGGGGCAGTTGCGACTTTCCTAGGGGATCCTTTGGGGATCAAGCGCAAGAGAAGTGCTTCGAATTGGCAGCCCAAGCAGATGTCAACTAAGCCTTCAATTGAGGAAGCGGGGAGACAGTACTAATGCATATCTTGGGTGTATCTTGTTTTTATCACGATTCGGCCGCTGCTTTGTTGCGCGATGGGATGTTGGTGGCGGCAGCGGAGGAAGAACGTTTTACGCGGCGGAAACACGACAACGGCTTTCCGCGCCATGCCATTCAGTTCTGTTTGCAAATGGCCAACATCCGTGGCCAGGACCTGGATTATGTGGTCTTTTACGAGAAGCCTTTTGTCAAATTCGAACGCATTTTGCTGAACATCCTGGGCACCTTTCCACGTTCATGGCGGGTGTTCGGCGAGGCGATGATCAACTATTTCGACGAGAAGCTGTGGATCAAGAACATCCTGATGCGTGAGTTGGAGGTGCCAGCCGAAAAAATTCTCTTTGTAGACCATCACGTCTCGCATGCCGCTAGTGCGATGTTTGCCTCACCCTTCGAAGAAGCGGCCATCCTCACGCTGGACGGGGTAGGCGAGTGGACGACAGCTACAATTGGACGTGGCACTGCCAGCTGGAGCGACGGCAGCCGCAATTGCATCGAACTAAGCGAAGAGCTGCGCTTCCCCCACTCGGTCGGGCTGCTGTACTCTGCCTTCACCGCTTACCTGGGTTTCCGCGTCAACAATGGGGAATATAAAGTCATGGGGATGGCGCCTTACGGCCAACCGCGCTATGTGGACAAGGTCTACAAGGTGGTCCATGTCGCTGATGACGGTTCCATCGAGATCAACCTGGACTACTTCTCCTATCATCATTCTACCAGCGACACCTACAACCACCGCTTCGTCGAGCTGTTCGGTCCGCCGCGCCAGCCGGAGTCGGAGTTTTTCACGCTAGTGACGCATCCGCGGCGCGACCATCCCCATTGGGATGAACGCGTGGCTGCGGAGAACCAGCGTTTTGCCGACATTGCAGCTAGCATCCAGCTCGTCACCGAGGAGATCATGCTGAAGATGGCTCATACCGCCTACCGCAAGACCGGGCTGGATCGGCTGGTCATGGCGGGTGGCGTGGCACTGAATTCGGTCGGCAACGGGCGTATTATGCGCGAGACACCTTTCAAGGAAGTGTGGATTCAACCGGCCGCCGGCGACTCGGGAGGAGCGCTCGGCGCCGCCTTGTATACGTATCATGTCATTTTAGGACAGCCGCGCCGCTTCGTCCAGGAACACAGCTATTGGGGCGCCGAATATACCGAGGCCCAGATGCGCGAAGCCATCGAGGCGCGCGGTTTTCCCTATCAGCGTTTCGATGATATGGAGCAGCTGCTCGACCGCGCTGTGGATGCCATTTTACGAGGCAAGGTGATCGGTTGGTTTCAAGGTCGTTTTGAGTGGGGACCGCGCGCGCTGGGCAGTCGTTCGATCCTGGCCGACCCGCGCCGTGAGGAGATGAAGGAGATTGTCAACACCAAGATCAAGTTCCGCGAGCCATTCCGTCCGTTCGCGCCGGTCATCTTGGAAGAGTACGCGGCCGAGTATTTCACTACCCCAGGCCTCGACCGTCAATATCCGCCGCGCTTTATGCTGATGGTGTCTCCGTTCCGGGAGGATAAACGCGACAAAGTCCAGGCGGTGTGTCACGTAGGTGGCACTGGCCGTATGCAAACGGTGCGGCGCGAGTGGAACCCACCTTACTATCGCATCGTAGAAAAGTTCGGAGAGGCTACTGGCATCCCGGTGTTGCTCAACACCAGCTATAACCTGCGCGGCGAACCGATCGTCAACACGCCCCAGGAAGCGTTGAACACCTTTGCTAACAGTGACTTGGACCAGCTGGTGATGGGGCCCTTCCTGGTGAGCAAGCCGGATCACCTGACCGGCCCTATCCACCGCGGACCGGCAGCGCTGGACTGAAAGCACAAAGGCACCTGACCTCGTCCCGCCGAGAGACCAGCGCGATTGCGAGGCATGTCCAGGCTACCACTTAGGCCTGGCTAGGACCAATAGCCTATTGTGCTTCGATTGCTCTTCTTTAATTATTATAATTAGGTGTGGTTGTAAAGAGTGAGAGACGCTCCCTAGGTCTCTCAAGAGAGTACTACTAGCCGGTCATTAGGTACAGCGTCGTGCCAGATAGGCATTTTTACCATGGCAAATAGGCAGGTGTGTGAACGTTCATCTTTGATATCGCCGGACACAGCGCCAGGGAGCTTCCTCCATCATCAGTATCGGTTGCTCATTATCGAAGATGAGCGCGATATGGCACGCCTAATCAGTTACACCTTACGACGCGTCGGGTATGAGGTGCACTGCACCGCCACAGTGGAGGAGGCACTCGCGCTGATCGAGCGCATCGGATTGCCCCATATGGCCATCGTGGATCTGATGCTTCCTGGAATGGGAGGGTTCGAATTCTGCCGGCGGGTACAGGAATTCAGCGATTTGCCCATCTTGATCATCAGCGCAATCCACGACAAGGACACCATTATTTATGGCATCCGATTGTACGCAGAGGACTATATCACTAAGCCGTTTGATCCCCAAGAACTTTTGGCACGTGTGGAGCGGGTTCTCAGACGCATCGGCAACTTTGCCTATGCCTTGCAGCCGATTGTCCGAGTGGACGACTATTTGGCCGTGAACTTCGCCCGTCAGCAAGCCTACGTGCGTGGCACTCCGGTGTCTATGACCCCTCTGGAGACCAAACTCCTCTACATCCTGATGCGCAACGCTGGTCAGGTTGTCACCACCGACTTCCTGTTACGACGGTTGTGGCCCTATGAGGAAGTATACGAGGACACGCTGCGCGTCCACATCCATCGGTTGCGCCAGAAGATCGAGCCAGATCCTACGCGGGCGTGTTATATTATTACGCAGCGTGGGGTCGGTTACCTCTTCCCGCCTGCCGACAATTAGGTATCCCCAAAGTACCACGCCTGGTGGATGAGATGGCAACGGCGGAACCCGTTCTCCTGCCTTCATTTAGGGTTCTTTCAACACCTTCCCGAGGGAGAACACCATCCCCACGGAGAGACGCCCTGCGAGAACGCCCGCCAGGCGGCGACTTTCAGTCGCCAGCCTTTTCAGGCTTCTATTTATCACCCAACTTGCGACGCTTCCCTTCCAAACGCGCGATTGCATAATTGCACAAAGACCTATCTGGTGTATAATTTAATAGGACCTTTTACGATGACAAAAAGGAGGTGATGCAAGCGACGAGATCTTTTCCGTTTCCCGCTTAAAGGCATGTTTTTTCTGAGTGAGCTAAGTTTGCGTCGTGATTTCAAGGAGGTTGGCTATGAAACGCAGCTACATGTTTACCTTGCTATCTCTGATCGTGTCCCTCGTGCTACTGTCTCCTGGCATGGCCTTGGCCCAGGAGCCCAAGGAGATCGTCGCCACCTATATGCAAGCTGGCACCTATGACAAGGCAGCCGAGGAGCTGGTGCCCGAATTCGAGAAGGCGACCGGCATCAAGGTAGAGCTGATCGTGGCGCCGTGGGACGTGCTCAACCAGAACCACATCACCGACTTGACCACTGGCACCGGCGCCTACGACGTGATGTCGGGCGAGTTCTGGATCGCTACCGTCTTCGAGCACATGTTACCTTTGGATGACTATGTCAAGCGTGACAATTACGGTGGCGATTTCATCGAGCGCATCTGGTCACCTGGGCCGTCCAACTTCTATGACGGCAAGCGTATCGGTGTCCCCTACAGCGCCGACGCTTATGGCATCTGGTACAACACCGAGATTTTCGAGCAATGCAAGCTGAAGGCCGAGTGGGAGACATGGGACGACTACATTGCCGTCCTGGATAAATTACAGGTCTGTCTGAAGGGCAAGGACATCGCCCCGATGGTACACTACTTCGGCCAGATTGAGCAGCCTGCCGCCATCTTCCTGGGCATGTACGACGGTTATCTGGTGGACAAGAACGGCAATTACGCGCTCGACCGTGAGAAGGCGATCGCGGCGTTGAACAAGATGCAGAGTCTGCTCAAGTACAACCCGGAGGGGGTGTTGGGCTTCGACTTCAACGCTGGCAATGCCGTGTTCCTGGCGGGCAAGGCCGCCACTATGGTAGGCTGGCCTAGCTTCATCCGCGCCAATGCCGATGACCCCAAGCAGTCGCAGGTGGTAGGCAAGTGGGCGATGGCCAAGTTCCCTGGCCCCGGTTTCCCCATGGTGAGCGCATGGAATCTGTTCATCTCCAAGTACAGCAAGAACCCAGACGCTGCTTGGGAATGGATCAAGTTCTACGCCAACCCGGAAAACGGCAAAAAGTTCATGCTGAAGTATGGCATCGGCTCGCCGTTTAAGAGCACCTACGAGGATCCGGAACTGCTGAAGACGCTAGCACACTTCTTGCCCGGGCAGCTGGAAAACCTCAGCCGCGCCAAGTCGCTGCCGTGGACCTTTGCCGCGTTCGAGGCCTTCTTCCGCAACGAGGGCGACTTCCATCAGGGCAAGATCACGGCTGAGGAGATGCTCGACCGTGTGCAGGCGGAGTGGAACGAGATCAAAGTGCCCGAAGCGCTGATCCAGCTGGCCGATGCCCAGGGCTTGATGGAAAAGTGATCGGACACAAGCCGAGCGTGACCGGCTAGGGGGGCGCATCGTGCGCCCCCTTATTTTACATAGTGTCTTTTGCTGCTTTGGAGCGTGCCATGCTGACGGAAGAGAGAATATTGATGAGCACCGTCAAGACCGCCAAGAAGCGTCGTTGGCGGTTGCGCCACGATTGGGCCTGGATGGTCGCTTTCGTAGTGCCGGCTGCGTTGCTGGTCATCGCGGTGCAGTTCTACCCGCTGCTCTTCTCTGCTTACTTGGCCACTCAGGATTGGACGCTCACCAGCTCCCAATTCTCAGAGGGATTTGTCGGGCTGCAAAATTTCGCCAAGGTCCTGCAAAACGAGGTATTTCAGCGCGCTGTGCGCAACAGCGCGCTGATCACGGGCACTGCAGTGGTGTTGGAGATGATCATTGGCACCGCTTTGGCCTATCTGGCGGCGGGCAGTAGCCGGATCATCCGTGCCGTGCGGACACTTCTCATCCTACCATTGGTGATTGCGCCAGTAGCCGCCGGTACGCTGTGGCGCATGATGCTCAACTCACAGATGGGGCTGACCAACTACCTGCTGAGTTTCCTGGGCATTCAGGGCCCCGACTGGTTGGGGAATGCGGACTGGGCACTAGTCTCAGTTATCATTGTAGATGTATGGATGACCACCCCCTTTGTGCTTTTAGTGGTGCTGGCCGGTGTGAGCAGCATTCCGGAGGAGTTGCATGAATCGGCCGCTTTGGACGGCGCTTCGCGCTGGAAATCGTTTCTCTACATCGATATACCGCTGATGGCGCCGTTGTTGCTTCTCACCTTCCTGTTCCGTATGCTAGAATCGCTACTTTCCCTCGACTCGATTTACACGCTCACGTTAGGTGGGCCCGGATACGCCACCTTTACGATGACCTACTATATCTACACTCTAGGTTTGCGCAGCTTCAATCTGGGAATGGCAGCCGCCGCCTCGTGGCTCTTTATGTCATTTGCTACTCTAGCACTGCTGGTCGTGTTCTGGTTGCAACGGCGTTGGCAGACGGCGCAGTAGGAGGTGCTGGGGAATATGCTGAGCAGGAGCTTTACTAAAATCACGCAACGCGCCCTGCGCATCCTGGCATTGACGATCGCCTGTTTAGTTGTACTCGTACCGTTGGGTTACTTGCTGCTCAACAGTGTCAAACCGCAGAGCGAGATGTACACGATACCGCCGATCATCTTTCCCAGCCATATCACTTGGGAGCACTTCGAAGCAGCCTTCAGCAATCCGCGCACGTTGCGCTTCCTGACCAACAGTCTGACGGTGACCGGCATTACAACAGCGGTCACAGTGGTGGTCAGCACGATGGCGGCTTACGGATTGTCGCGGATGGGGCTGCGCGCCGGCGTATTGAGCTTGATCATCTTTGTCTTCCTCTTCATCCGCTTCTATCCACGCATCACCACCGTGATCCCCTACTTCCTAGTGATGCGCCAGCTGGCACTCCTGGACACCGTCTGGGCGGTGATCATCGGACACTTGGGCATCACTATCCCGTTTGTCACCTGGCTAATGCTGATTGTCTTTCAAGATCTGCCCCGCGAGGTGGAGGAAGCGGCTGAAGTGGATGGCGCCAGCCCTCTGCAACGCTTCGGCCTGGTGGCATTGCCCATGGCGGCGCCGGGTGTCGCCTCCGCTGCAATCCTCACCGCCTTCCTATCCTGGAATGAGTTCCTGATCGCTTCGAGCGTCACCAAGCGACAGGCCCAGGTGCTCTCCATCGCAGTGGCCAGCTTCGTCACCGACCGTGGCGTGCAGTGGGGGCCCATGGCCGCAATGGCGGTGATCATGATCGTGCCGATGATCCTCTTCGCCTTGTTCGTGCAGCGCTATCTGATCCGCGGCATCACTCTAGGTGCTGTCAAAGGTTGACCGGAGGAGCTGGAGAATGCGGTCGAGGATGACTTCTCTGGAACGCTCGCTGTGTGCCATCTATCACGAGCGGCCCGATCGGGTGCCAGTGATCCCACAGGCACATGTGTGGGCGTTGTATGCCTATGGCAGCAGCAGCCAGGAATGCATGTACGATGGCGTGCGCTACGCCGAAATCCAGATCCAGGCCTGGCGTGATTTCGGCTGGGATGGTATCTTCGTCGCTACCGACAGCGTCGCCATCGCCCATAGCCTGGGCTTGGAAGTGCGCTACACCGACGTGGGTGCGGTGCCCGGCCCCAAGGGGTTGCTCAAGAGCCTGCGCGATGCAGAGCGGCTACATTGGCCTGACCCGCGCGAGACGCGCCTCAATCAGTGGATCATCGCTACACGCATTCTGGCACGTGAGCTGGGCGACCGAGTGCTTATCTTGGGGCGTGCCGACGCAGGCGCTTTCAGCCTGGCAGCGCAGCTGCGTGGTATGGAGGAATGGCTTTTGGATGTGGCCTTGGAGGAGCAACCTGGGCTGCTACACACCTTTCTCGAGCAATGCAACCGCTACAGCTTGTGGTTCATCGACCTATTACTCGAAGCAGGTGCCCACGTCGTCACCATCGGGGATGGGCTGGCGAGCGGCAGTGTGATTTCACCGCGCGTATACGAGCGTTACGTATTCCCCTACCATCGCGCTCTGGCACAGGCTGTTCGGGAGCGCAACGCGCGACTGAGCATCCACGTGTGTGGAGACATTACGCCAATGATCGCCCAACTGGCTCAGACGGGCACGCACCTTTTGGAGTTCGACGCACCGACCGATTTTGAGCTGGCGTGGCAGATGGCATCGGGCAAGACGTGTTTGCTGGGAAACGTGCCGGTCACGGAAGTGATGACGCGCGGCAGCCCCGCCCAGGTGGCGGCAGAGTGTCGCTGGCGATTGGAACGGGTCAAGCCGGCCAGCGGTTATATCCTCAGCTCCGGCTGTGCGCTCTCGCCTGGCGCGCCGGCGGAGAACTTGCATGCGATGGTCGAAAGCGCGCAGCGCTATGGACAGTATGCGTGAGATACATCCCAAGAAGAATCTGGAGCATCTGGGAAAGGAGTGTTACCGATGACCGATTCACCCACTTCCTCAAGACAGACCCAAGCACGCCCCTTACTCACAACACCAGAAGGTCGTCAAGAACTAATCCGCATCTACCGCGATGGCCTGCTGAATGACACAGTGCCCTTCTGGATCCGACACAGTGTAGATCGTGAGTACGGCGGATTCATGTTCTGCCTGGACCGTGATGGCACTGTGATCGACACAGACAAGGGCATCTGGACGCAGGGCCGGTTCACCTGGTTGCTGGCGACGATGTACGTCGAGGTGGAACCGCGCCCGGAATGGCTGGAGTTGGCCAAGCATGGCATCGATTTCCTACGCCGCTATGGCTTTGACACCGATGGGCGTATGTTCTTCCAGGTGACGCGCGACGGACGACCGGTGCGCAAACGGCGTTATGTCTTCTCCGAGATGTTCACCGTCAGCGCGCTGGCAGCATATGCCCGTGCGGCCAATGACGATCAGGCGCGTCGGGAGGCGGTTGATTTATTTAAGCTGGTCATCCATTACTTGACCACGCCGGGCTTGCTGCCGCCCAAGTTCAACCCAGAAGTGCGACCGATGAAAAGCCTGGCGGTTCCGATGATTTTGATCGTCACCGCGCAGACATTGCGTGAGGCGAGTGATGATCCTATTTGCAATGAATGGATCGAACGCAGCATCACCGAGATCGAGCGCGACTTTATGAAGCCGGAGTTCGAAGCCGTTTTGGAAACGGTCGGCCCAAATGGTGAGTTCCTCGATCACTTTGACGGGCGCATGCTCAACCCTGGCCACGCCATCGAGGCCGCTTGGTTTATCATGCAGGAGGCACGCTACCGCGGCAACGACCCCCATCTGCTCAAAATGGGCACCACCATCTTGGATTGGATGTGGAAACGCGGCTGGGACGAGGAATACGGCGGTCTTTTCTACTTCCGAGATGTCAAGGGGCTGCCGGTGCAGGAGTATTGGCACGACATGAAGTTTTGGTGGCCACACAACGAAGCCATCATTGCCACGCTGTTGGCTTACCTGTTGACCGGCGATGAGAAATACGCCCACTGGCATCAGATGGTCCACGACTGGGCCTATGCGCACTTTCCCGATCCGGAATACGGCGAGTGGTTTGGCTATGTCCATCGCGACGGCCGTCTCTCCGTGCCGCTGAAGGGAAATTTATGGAAGGGTGCATTCCATCTGCCTCGCATGCAGCTGCGTTGCTGGCAATTCCTGGAGCAGCTGGGGCGTTGACATGGCTGTGAGCCCTTCGAACAATCTGCCACAGCCACTGTTGCAGGCAGAGTCGCGTCTGTTTGTCTTCTCCACGCCCGAGGAATTGGGCGTCGCCGCGGCGGCCTATGTGACA